>WQUF01000322.1 GCA_009785875.1 Oscillospiraceae bacterium
GCGCCGATATAAAGGTTATTTCATCTGGTAAATACAATTGCAATTGAGGATATAATTTTCTAAAATAATTCTCAGTATCTTTAAACACCGAAAATATATCCTTGACTACTTTTTTTAAGGTATTTAAATTGCGATCTTTTTTTTCAATGATGAGTTCCCAATCCCATTGATCAACATAAATCGAATGCAAGTTATCCAAATCCTCATCGCGACGAATTGCGTTCATATCTGTATAAATTCCATTTCCAATAGGAAAATCGTATCTCTTTAAAGCAACCCGTTTCCATTTAGCTAGAGAATGTACGATCTCTACATTTTTATTATCTAATGATTTTACATCAAACACCACAGGTCTCTCTACTCCACTTAAATTGTCATTTAATCCTAAATTAGACATAACATAAAGCGGCGCAGAAACACGAGTTAAATTTAATTTATCCGCTAGATCTCTTTCAAAAAAATCTTTGATGCTCTTTATAGCTATTTCTGTCTGGCAAATATCTAGTTTGCTTTTATAGTCTTCAGGTATTATAATCATAAGCTGTCCTCCATTTATAAATATAAGTTTTATTATAATGTCTTTTTTGAAAAAATAAAGAATAAATTTTTATGTAAATGTTTGTAACTAAAAATTTTATTAATTATGATATTATCCTAAAATATCCTAAAACAAATACCAAAACCCCAAGAGCTATTCTATACACAGCAAATATCCTCATTGGCTTTCTCTTTAAATATGCAACAAATCTATCTACCACTACAAGGGCTACTACAAATGAAACAATAAATCCTATGCAAAGAGTTATTAAATTCAAATTTGTAAAAGGCACATCATACTTTACTATTTTAAGTACAGATGCTCCAAGCATTGCAGGTATTGCTAAAAAGAATGAAAATTCTGCAGCAGCAGGTGTGGAAGCTCCCATAATCCAGCCTCCCATGATTGTTGACGCTGATCTAGACATGCCAGGCCAAAGTGCTAAACACTGAAAAATCCCGATTCCAAGTGCCTGCCTGATCTTTAAATCATTTACATCTTTAGTTAAATTTTTCCTCTTTGCAAATTTATTCTCAATGATGATGATTATTATTCCACCTACAATCAAAGCAAGTGCAACACCCTTCACATTTTTTAACAGCGACTCTATTTTATCGCTGAATAAAAGTCCCAGTATCACCGCAGGAATGGTTCCAATTATTAGGTTTAACCAAAAGACTATTTTTTTATTATCTCCTTTAAAGAGACCTTTAAAATTGTCAAGTAACTTATTAAAATACAAAACTACAATAGCCATTATAGCCCCAAGCTGAATAACTATAATAAACAGAGTTTCAAAATCTCCATTAAAATTCAATAAGTTTTGAGCTATGATCATATGACCAGTAGAAGATATAGGCAAAAACTCGGTTATCCCTTCTATTATGGCAATTATGATAGCTTTAATAATATATACCAGCATTTTACTACCCCTTTCATTTACAAATTTAATATTTTAACCCAAATAATCATTACCTTTTTAGGATATCAGATTTATAATTTCTCTTCAATAGCAACTTGTTATAAAAAATTCATAATATATTATATGAAATTGATTATTTAAATGATAAAATGTAATAATAATAATGAGTACTCTTTATTATATGAATATTCTTATTATAATGGATACTCTTTTATTGATCCTCTTATATCAAAAACAAAAGCATTTTAAACTATAATAATGAGGTGTTTTCTATAAAACTTCGAACTTTTTTTGGTATAGTAATTTCAAAATCATCGCTATTTTTTTTAAAAACATTCTTTAAAAGTGGCACAAGCTTACCTGGAAAACTTGCACTCTTAATAGATAAAGGCATATTAAAATATCTAAGTAAAGACATTAATGTAATCATAGTAACCGGAACAAATGGCAAAACTACAACAAGCGCAATGATAAACGAAATGCTCATAAATAACGGTTATCATTCAATAAACAATTCATCAGGAGCAAACATGTTAACAGGCATAGTGACTTGTTTTTTAGAAAATCACAGGTTCTTTAAAGAAAAAGCTAAGTATGCCGTCATAGAAACAGATGAGGCTTTTTTAAAAATCGCTATGGATTCTATAACTCCATCATTCATCGTAGTTACAAATCTGTTTAGAGATCAACTTGATAGATATGGAGAAGTTTATACAACATTTAATTATATTATGGATGGCATTAAAAAAGTACCTTCTTCTACACTTGTTTTAAATGCAGATGAATCTCTGCTAGGAAAATTAGATGTAGATAATCCTAAAATATATTATGGTTTTAATTATATTCCCGATGTTCAAACAGAAAATTTAAATATAGATACAAAATATTGTAAATTCTGTAAAACAGAATATAAATATATATTTAACACATACAATCACTTAGGAAATTATTATTGCGAGAATTGCGGTTATAAAAGACCTGATTTAAATTATTCATTAGATTACATCGAATCCATGTCGCCAAACGATTCAAGAATAGTGATCTCAGGCAAACAATATAGATTGATTCAACCAGGGTTGTACAATATTTATAATGCTTTAGCTGCATATTCTGTGGCAAAATCGCTGAACTTAAGTGAAATCGCAATATCAGAGACATTTAAAAGACAAGTTTCAAAATTCGGTAGACAGGAAATATTTTTAATAGATGAAAAAAAGGCAAAGATAATACTCATAAAAAACCCTGCTGGCTGTGACTCTGTAATAGACACATTGTGCCTTGAGAAAAATGAATTTATTTTAATAGCAATGCTAAACGATAACTTTGCTGACGGTCAAGATGTCTCTTGGATATGGGATACAAAATTTGAAAAATTAACTTCCTTAAACATTAAAGAGATTCTCATAGGTGGAAGAAGGCTCTACGATATGTGCATCAGGTTTAAAATTGCAGGATTTAAAGAAGATATAATAAAGCCATGCACTTCCAATGAGATTATTTTAAATTCAATAAAAGAATCAAATATAAAGAATATCTATATTTTATGCACTTATACTGCAATGCTGTCCTTTAGAAAATTTTTATATACTAAAGGATATATTAAAGACTTATGGAGGTGATATTTTGAATTTAACTATCTGTCATCTATATCCTGACTTATTAAATTCATATGGCGACATTGGAAATATCGAAGTTTTGAAATACAGAACAAGTTTAAGAAATGTAGATGTAACCGTAGTCAATCACTTAATTGGAGATTCTTTAGATATAAATAATTACGATATAATCTTTTTCGGAGGTGGTCAGGACTATGAAGAGTCTATAGCAGCTAAAGACTTAAAAGGTTCTAAAAGAGATCTATTAAAAGAATACATAGAATCTAATAAATGTTTCATTTCTGTTTGCGGAGGCTACCAATTATTAGGAGATTATTATACGACACCAAATGATGAAAAATTACCTGGTCTTGAAATACTGCCTCTATATACAGATGGAGGAAAAGTCCGATTCACTGGAGATATAGTGATTAAAAATGATGAATACGATGAAATCTACGTAGGCTTTGAAAATCATGCTGGTAGAACATACTTATACGGCGATAATATTTCTCCACTTGGAAAAGTAATAGAAGGTTTTGGGAATAATGGAATAGACTTAACTGAAGGCTGCATCTACAAAAACACGATAGGTACCTATATGCATGGTCCTCTTCTCACAAAGAATTATGAAATTGCAGACAGGATGATCAAGACTGCGCTTGCCATGAAGTACAAAGATATAGAGTTTAAAGACACTCCAAATTATTTTGAAAAGATGGCTAAGGATTACATAATCGAAAAATATAAGAACCTTCCACCTAAGGAAAGAAAAGAATTAAATACATATAGAAAGAAAGCATTGAAATCTTGATTTAAAAGCCTTGAAATTTAAAATTTCAAGGCTTTAGGTGTAAGGTGTTATAGTACAAATCGAGAATTTTTAGATGCATAAAATTTAGTACCTATAATATTTTTTCATTGTTTTCAATCCAAAATCCAGGTATAATCCCAGATGACAAAAATCTAGTATCTTACATCAAAAGCATCTAAATTATACGTTTGAATTATCGAAATTAAAGTGCTTGCATAATTATAACCAGATGCATAACCAGAATTTTGAATTGCGTAGGCTTGTTCAGCATAATTTCTAGCACTGAACACACCTCCAGCAGTGTATCTATAGTTATTTCTTAGAAAAGCTGAATGATCTGCGATGCTCTCTTCAAAGCTGCTATATACCCTATAATAGCTAGGATAATACTCCCAGCCGTTAGCAGTATATTCTTTCGATGGTAAATTTACCACATTGCCTCCCCAACCGTCAGATTTTATTCCAAATAAATTATTATACTGAGAAGCAAGTGTGCTCTTTCCCCACCCACTTTCTAAAATAGCTTGAGCAATAGTTACTGAAGGATATATCCCCGAATAATCATTCATAGCAGCTTGCCCAACTCTATTTATAAAACTTCTCTGTTCATAGTTTCCATAGGAAGCTTGAACTAAATTCTTGACGAAAATCTCGTCATTATTTCCTTTTGCAAGCTTTGAATCAAGTATACCTTTAGCTAAAATTGGACTTAGAAGTAATAAAGTCATGAGAATAACGATTACGTTCTTCTTATGGCTCGATTTAATAACATTACCCATATATTTCCCCCTAAATAAAATAAATAATTTTAAATTTGCTTTTAATTTAAGCTCTTTTTTCTAACACCTTTTTAAATTAATTAGTTTATAACTTAGATAATTATAAACCTAAATATTAAAATTAAGGTACCAAACTAAAATTATATCCAAATCAAATTTAAGCTAAAAGTTTTGTAAGTTTCAAGTAATTAATATGCATCTTAAACCAAATTCCCCATCATCTTTGGTTAATTGTTGTTATTATATCAGAAAATAAGATAAAAGCAAATAACCTTAATGCAATTTTTACATATTCTTAAGAAGTTCTTATATTAATATATATGATTTATTTTTTATTATAGAACTTAATATTTTATAAAATCTAAAACATAAGCTAAATTTTCATTTATAACTAAATTTGCACTTCCATCATAAGATGTTTTTGACTTATTAATTAATGCTAATTTATCACCATTAAAAAATCACTTTGCCCAACGTTTAAGTTTAGGAAAAAGACCTCTCAATAGCTCTTTGGCAGATTCTTCACTTAAAGCTTCATCATCCTTTGCCATATATTTTGCACAGAAATCAATCATTTCATCCATTGAAATATCGCTTGTAAAGTTTCCATCTTTAAAACAATATATGCAATAATCAGGATTTTTACTTCCATTAGCATTTGTACCATAAAGCTCCTCATTTTTTCCAATTGGCATTGCACAGCTTTGACAAATAATAGTTTCTTCCATTTTTAACACCTCATGTAATCTTATAATTAAATATTACCACATATAACATAAATAATATGTCGTATTATAGTTTAAATAAAAAATAAATATGTAAATCCTGTGAAATTTTTATGGTGAAATTTTTAAAATTAATATATTATTTAACATCTAAATATCACAAATTGAAAGTATAATTTAATGTATGTTTAATATTAAAAAGAAGGTTTTAATGTGAAAATATCTAAAATTGAAAGTACAATAATTGATTTTTTAAGCAAATATTCCATTTTAATTTTTGGAATTATAATTTATCTTTTATCTATTGTTTTTAGGGGATATTTCTTAAACTTCCAAAGCGGTGATTATAGAATGTCCTTATCAAGATGGTATGACACACTAGCAAATAACGGTTTTTCAGCTTTTAAAACAAACTTTGCAAATTACTTCCAAAGCTATTTGTATTTAATGTATCTGGCTGTCCATCTTCCATTTGGTAAATTATTTAACATTAAATTCATATCGATGTTTTTTGATTATGTATGCGCATTTTTAGCCTCAATTTACTTTTATAAAAAATACAATAATAAACTAAAGGCAGTATTGGTATTTACTGCGATTATTTTAAGTCCAGTTGTGGTGATAAACTCAGCTTGTTGGGCGCAGTGCGATATAATATATGCATTCTTTTTGCTCATTTCAATAGGAGCACTTATAAATGAAAAATATACCCTCTCCCTTTTGTTTTTTTCCATAGCATTTTGCTTTAAACTGCAAGCTATTTTCATTTTACCAGTGTTTTTATTAGTGTATTTAAATAAAAGAGCGTTTTCATTTGTAAATTTTTTGTTAATTCCATTGATGTATTTTGTGTTTATGATCCCATCACTGATAGCAGGAAGAGGCTTTATGAGCTTACTTACCATATATTCCGATCAAACAAGCGGTAATAGGCTCGCTGCAAATGTGGCAAATATCTATTCATTTATTCCAAATGACTTTAACACTTATTATAAGCCTGGTCTAATCTTTGCAATATCCGTAATACTTGTATTTTGTTTTTTGGTATATTATTTTAAAATTGATATGAATGAAAAAAATATATTGATCCTCACTCTTATAATAAGCATTTTGGTTCCATTTGTGCTACCGAAAATGCACGACAGATATTATTTTTTTGCAGAGCTATTTTCAATTATTATCGGATTTTTCTTATATAAAAAATATCTATTTGTAACATTGATAATGAATTTTTGCGCACTTATGGTATACTATATATTTTTAAACAATACCACATTGGTAGATTTAAGGATATGCTCTGCTTTTATATTCGCAGCTCTTTTAAAACTTATATATGACTTCTTTAAAGATAATATTATTTTAAAATATGTTTAATTAAGAGATTGTTTGTTATATAATAAACTTATGCGAATTTTTTTGTTTATTTAAAATGATTTGCACATAAATTTTATGAGGAGGTAATTTTATGAAACTACACATTCCAGGTCCAGTAGATGTAGCTCCAGATGTACTTGAAAAAATGGCTACACCTATGATAGGTCACAGAACTAAAGAAATTTCAAACCTTCAAAAGAGCATTTCTGAAAAGGTTAAGAAACTATTCTTTACAAACAATCAAATTATACTATCTACTTCTTCAGGTAGTGGTCTTATGGAAATGGCTATAAGATCGTGCACAAAAAATGCTGCAGCTGTATTTTCTGTTGGATCCTTTGGCGACAGATGGTATAAGATGGGAAAAGCAAACGGATTAAATGTAGATGTGTTTAGGGCAGAGCCTGGCAAACCAACTACACCTGAAATAGTTGAAGAAGCACTTAAAACAGGCAAATACGATCTTATTACAGTAACTCACAATGAAACTTCAACTGCTGTTATGAACCCTGTTGATAAAATTGGCGAAGTAGTTAAAAAATATCCTGACGTAGTATTCTGCATCGATGCAGTCAGCTCCATGGGAGGAGTAAAAATCGACACTGACAATTGGGGAATCGATATATGCATAACTTCAACTCAAAAATGCGTTGGACTTCCTCCTGGACTTTCAATAGCATCTGTTTCAGAAAAAGCATATAATAGAGCAAATGAAGTTAAAAATAGAGGTCTTTATTTCGATTTAGTTGAAGTATATAAGATGGCAGCTGAGAAAAATCAATATCCTTCTACTCCATCCATATCTCATATGTTTGCTCTGGATTATCAGCTTTCAAAGATACTGGATAAAGAAGGTCTTGAAAATAGATTTGCTCGCCACCACGAACTTGCTGTATATATGAGAGAATGGACAAATAAATATTTTAAAGTCTTTGCTGAACCTGGATATGAATCTCAAACATTGACTACAATTGAAAATACAAGAGGCATAGACGTTGGAAAATTAATTAAAGAACTTGAAAAAGAAGGTCACTTGATTGGAAATGGTTACGGCGACTTAAAAGACAAGACATTTAGAATAGCCCACATGAATGAAAGAACTTTAGACGAATTAAAAGAATTATTGTGTTTAATTGAACAAAAACTCGATTTAAAATAATGTTATTTTAAAATTAAGAGTATTATTAGGAGGACAAAAAAATGATAAAAATTTTAGCAACAGACGGGCTAGATAAAAGCGCAGTAAAAACCCTGGAAGAAATGGGAAATAAAGTAGACATACAATCCTATCCAGTTGAAGAATTAAAGACTGTTTTAAAAGATTATGATGTTTTAATCGTAAGATCAGCTACAAAAGTTAGAGTCCCTCTAATCGATGCTATTGCTGGTTCTAACTTAAAGCTCATGATAAGAGCAGGTGTTGGAATAGACAATATCGATTATGAATATGCAGAAAGCAAGGGCATCAAGGTAATGAATACTCCAAATTCAAGCAGCGCTTCAGTTGCTGAACTTGTCATTGCCCATATGTTTTCTTTAGCAAGATTTATTTACATTGCAAATGTCACCATGAGAAAAGGCGAATGGAACAAAAATAAATACACTGGAATAGAATTAAATGGTAAGACTTTAGGCTTAATAGGGCTTGGAAAAATCGGAAGCTTAGTTGCTGCAAAAGCTGCTGCTTTAGGAATGCATGTAATCTATAATGAAATATTAGGAGAGCTTCAAGGTTATCCATATACCTATGTTACTTTAGATGACCTATTATCAAAGTCTGATTTCATATCCATCCACGTTCCTGCAACAGAAAAACCGATAATCGATGAATCAAAATTTGAAATAATGAAAAAAGGTGCATATTTAATAAACACTTCAAGAGCAACTGCAATATCCGAAGCAGGATTATTAAAAGCATTAGGAGATGGCACACTTTCAGGTGCTGCACTTGATGTATTCTCCGAAGAGCCTTTAAAGAATCAGGATATTTTAAATAACCCAAAAATTTCACTAACACCTCATATAGGAGCATCTACAAAGGAAGCCCAAGAGAGAATCGGAAGCGAAGTTGTAGAAGTTATTAAAAATTTCTTTAAACTCTAGGAGGAAAATAAATGGCAATAGTTAGACCCTTCTGTGCAATTAGACCTAAGAAAGAAATAGCTGAAAAATTATCTTGTTTGCCTTATGATGTTATGAATCGCTCTGAAGCAAAGGAAATGGCAGAAGGAAATGAATATTCATATCTGCACGTGGTTAGATCTGAAATAGATTTTGACGATTCACAAAACCCATACGATGAAATAATTTATAAAAAAGCTCGTGAGAACTTAGATTCTTTCATAGAAAATGGGATTTTAGCAAAAGATGAAAAGCCAATGTTCTATATCTACAGGCAAATCATGAACGGAAGGGTTCAAACTGGTATAGTTGCGATCACTTCTGTTGATGAATATGTAAATGGAAACATTAAAAGACATGAATTTACAAGACCTGACAAAGAAGTAGATAGGATAAACAACTTCTACTACTGTGATGCAAATACTGAACCGATCTTCTTAACATATAGAAATAACGTAAAGATAAATAAATTGATCAATGACTTCATTAAATTTCACAATCCTACTTACAATTTTACATCAGAGGATGGCATCACTCACATATTCTGGCCAATCGATGATGATAAAATAAATGATGAATTGCACGTATTATTTAATGGTGTGGATTATTTATACATCGCAGATGGTCATCATAGGACTGCATCTTCTGCAAAGGTTTCTTTAAAGAAGAGGGAAGAAAATAAGGATTATAAAGGAGATGAAGAATTTAACTTCTTTATGTCGGTTATATTCCCAGATGAAGATATATTCATCATGGACTATAATAGAGTCGTTAAGGATTTAAATGGCTTAACTTCTGAAGAATTCTTAAATAAGGTGAAAGAGAAATTTGATGTTAATGAATTAAATTTAAATGAGCCTTATAAACCTACTGAAAAGCATACATTTGGAATGTATTTAGACGATAAATGGTACTCTTTATCTGCAAAACCAGATTCCTTTGATGAAAATGATGTTATAGGCAGATTGGATGTATCGATACTTCAAAATAACTTATTGAATCCTATTTTAGGAATAAAAGATCCTAGGACTGATAAGAGGATCGACTTTGTGGGTGGAATAAGAGGAATTAAAGGATTAGAGGATAGATGCCATAAGGATATGAAAGTAGCATTTTCAATGTATCCTACTACAATCGATGACTTGTTATCTATCGCTGATGCAAATGAAATAATGCCTCCTAAATCTACTTGGTTTGAACCAAAATTAAGAAGCGGATTGTTTATTCATAGATTGAGCTAAAAAAACAGGTGTGAGTGCACCTGTTTTTTTATGAAATAATATTATTATAATTAAAATGCGCTTACAAATTCTTCTTCAGTTAAAAAGGCTTTTTCAAAACCCATTTTAAACCCTAGCTGCGCTAGATGAGGAGGTTCTACATGTGCCTCTTTTAAAATATCCAGAGCAGAAAAAACATTTCTCGTATCATCATCTACTAAAATCTTTCCTTGGTTAAGAACAATAGTCCTTTCAAAATTTTCTGATACAAAATCCATGTCGTGTATTATCGTCATGACAAATTTACCATTTAACTTAAGAGCAGAAATTATATCTTTGATTTTACTTTTGCCATATTGATCTTGCGAAATGGTGGGTTCATCAAAAATAATAACATCTGTATTCATTGCTAAAACTGACGCAATGCATAAAAGTTTTCGATCAGATAAGCTTAAATCTTGAGGGCATGCATTTAGCTGATTTTCCAATCCTACCATGCTCAATGCATTTAGTGTACTTTCCTTTGCTTTTGCCCTGTCCATTTTTAAATTTAACGGTCCAAACATCACTTCATCTAAAACATTATTCTTAAAAATCTGATCATCAGGATTTTGAAAAACAAGTCCTACTGTCCTTGCTAAATCAGAAGCCTTGCGGGAAATAATATCCTTACCCTCAATATATATGGCACCTGTAGTAGGTCTTAAAAGGCCTTTCATTAATTTTACGAGAGTAGTTTTACCTGCACCGTTTTGTCCAATAATAGCTGTAGCTCTTCTGTCAAATTGTATATCGATATTTTCCAAAACATTTATTCCCTTTACATATGAAAATGTTACACCTTTAACTGAAATCATGATAAATGTCTCCTCTCAAGTGCTAAAGCAGCTTCATCAAGGGTAACGGGGTACGCATCCTCCAGTAATTTCTTAACACCAAGCCTCTTGCAAACTTTAGTATAAATTGGTGGCAAAATCTCAAAATCAGCTAAATCGTCACGGGAAAAAATACTCGAAGGTGTATCAAAACGAGCGAGTTTCCCTTCCTTCAAAACAATAATTTTATCACAATATTCAGCAATTTTTTCAATTTTATGCTCAACCATAATTACAGTCATGCCTTTCTCGCTCAAAGACTTAACAGCCTGAAATACTTCTTTTGAACCTTGAGGATCTAGTTGAGAAGTAGGCTCATCTAAAACGATCACATCAGGGTGCATTGCAATAATACCTGCAATAGCCATCCTTTGCATCTGTCCACCAGACAAGTCGAAAGGATGCCTGTCTTTGAACTCATATATACCTAATATAGTCAAAGCAGCATCGATTCGTTCAATCATATCTGTGCGCTTTAACCCCAAATTTTCAAGACCAAAAGCAATTTCCTCGTACACACTAAGTTTAGATCCTGTAACTTGAGTAAATGGATTTTGAAATACAATCCCTACCTTTTGCGAAATCTCGCTCACCTCGTGCTGCTTTACCTCTAAGCCGTCGATGATGACCTTTCCACCATAGCCTCCCTTATAAAAATGAGGAACAAGTCCCACTAAAGCTTGACATAATGTGGATTTACCAGAAGAGTTTTTGCCGATTATGCCTATAAACTCCCCTTCCTCAACTTCAAAGGAAATATCATCGAGGGCCAAGGCATCTGTAAGGGGATACTTATACTTTAAATGCTCCACAACGATCTTTTTCACAGCAAAATCCTCCCAATAACCACACCTACTAAAATGATAAGCATGGTTAACCTGATAGGCAAAGAAAATTTATAATGTTTCAGCTCATTTAAAAAAGTCCTCTTTGTCTTTGAACCAAAAGCACGAACTTCTAAGGCCATAGCACGTTCTTTAGTATTGATAAACGAGTTTAACACAACAGGTCCCATCAAAGGGATAAATGCTCTCATCCGCACCAATAAATTTCCCTCAGTTTCCATTCCCCTAGACTTTTGAGCATCTGTTATGGTGTTTACAGTAGACATCATCTGCGGAATAATTTGAAAAACAGATAAAATAACATATCCAATTCTTGGAGAAAGCCCCTTTCGCACTAAATCCTCCACAAGATCAGATGGCTTAGTGGTTAAAACTAAAATAAGGAAAGATGCTACAATATTTAAAACACGAAAAACGATGGCTAAAGCATTCATTAACCCTTCTTTATAAAAAGTAAGACCAATAATTTTAAAAGCAATGACTTTATTATCTACGCCAAATAACCCCTGGATCACTACAACTGTAAGTAAGACGAAAGATACAAATCCAAAAACAGGTAAACTATTCTTAAATACCTTCCCAAGCACAAGGAACATAATGCTGACAAAAGCACATACAGCAGAAACAATGATATTTGGCCAGATTATAGGCACTAAAATTGCAAATACAATATAAAACAGTTTAGTAATAGGATCAATTTGGTGGACAAAGCTATTTTTTTCTACATATAAGCTAAGCGATTTCATTTCAACTCTTCAATATCGTCTTTATTGCTATATAATTGCAAAAGGCTTTTTGGCATAGCGCGATAAAGTGCATAAGAAATCAATGTTACGATGATCTTATCA
Organism: Oscillospiraceae bacterium; assembly: GCA_009785875.1. Taxonomy (GTDB): domain Bacteria; phylum Bacillota; class Clostridia; order Clostridiales; family Clostridiaceae; genus WQUF01. The sequence goes on from WQUF01000322.1 coordinate 12,657, forward strand.
GGCAGATCCACCACAAGCTCATCTAAAAATGATGCAAGCCAAGTCATCTTTGTGCTGTTTAAAACTGCAGCAAACAAGGCATCGCCCCACACGTTTCCAGTTTGTCCTCCCCAAAAAGCAATATTGATAGGTGTAGATACAACAACGGCCACAAGAGCGACAATAATGCCTAAGATAACGGCTCTCCCCCAGCTAGTTACAAATCCTTTATAAGCTAAAATCCCAACAACCAAACCAATAGCAACGCTAGTCAAACCATAGATAAACGAAATAGGATCCAAAGTCAAACCATAGATGATGTTGTTAATAGCACCAGAAATTGCTCCGATGATAGGTCCAGCCAGGATGCTCGCCAAAATTGTCCCAATGGAATCAAGCCACAAAGGTAATTTCAAAGCTCCAGCGATTAATTTGCCTATGTAATTTATACCTACTGCTACTGGAATTAAGACTAAAGATGCTGTTGTAAATTTAAATGACCACATGCTTTTTTTACTCATTAAATTTCCCTCCTATTAAAATGAACTAACGATTCTAGTGCTGCTATAATCTCGTTTGTTTCTCCTTGATTAGTCAAGCTAGCACCATTTACATAATCATTGATACCGTTTTCTAGATCTTTTTTAAACTCGACTACCACGTTTAAAACGGAAGCAACTTGCATTCCTCGCATAGCACCGACTACAAATAAGGCTGCAGATTCCATTTCAGAGCCCAAAACATCCATTTTAGACCAAAAATCACAGATTTCATCTTCCTTCTCTGTATAAAAGCTGTCATGGCTTCTAATTTTGCCTTTATAATGAGTAAAGCCTAAGAGTTTCATCGTTTCTAAAATAGAGAAAAGCAAATCAATATCAGCAACAGCAGGATACCCTCTTTCAATATAAGCATCTGTTGTACCCTCATTTCTAACTACAGCTGTAGGAACAATGAGCTGACCAAGACTTATATAAGGTTTCAAGGCACCAGAGCTTCCTATTCTAATAGCAGCTTTTATGCCGATATTCTTCAGCTCCTCTACAGCGATTGCCATTGATGGACCACCCATACCTGTAGACATAGTTAAAATCGGGATTCCTTTGTATTCTCCTCGAATTGATTTATATTCTCGATTGAACTCAAGCTCCTCCGAATTATCTAAAAAAGCTGCAACTTTATCTACCCTCTTTGGGTCCCCAGGCAAAATAGCGTACTTTATTCCTAGTCTTCCTAAACGAATATGTGGCTGCAAATTGTTATCCAATAATATCCTCTCCTTTCAATGTATTTAGTAGTATTATACAACTTCACTTTCAAAAACTCTAGACCATACCAACAATAATTCAAAGCAATCAATTATTAATAACTAACCCATCAATTGCCTAATCCTCTTTTGCAACAACCTTTCAATCGCTTTTAATCTCTCCTCATTAAAGTTCAATTTTGGATGTAGCTTAAATTTAAACCCAATTAATTTCTTTAGCTGCACCTTTTGTATTCTGCCCATTGTATTTTTTGCGATTTCCTCAAATGTAATTCCATAATATGCAGGAGCTCTTGTCTTTGCATATTCAGCTAAATTTTCAAAATCAGATTTCATTCCATAGTTAAATAAGGATAATCCATTGTCAAATATAGGTGCAGGAGCGATGATCTTTCCACTCTTGTTATCACGCAATAGTCCAAAATTCCCAAAATGCCTATCTTCATTGTAAATAACTGCATCAAATACTAGCATACTTTTAAGCTCTTCAGAATATCCCTTACCAAGATCAGCATAGTAATCTAAACAAGATTTTAACCCACCAGCTTTTACTATACGTCCAATAGGGTAAAACGCTGTATCGATATCTGTAAACAATTTGCACTTGCTCGCTAAAATGCCTTTCCAATTTTCTAAATCATAATGCACAACATTTAATCCCATAGCTTCAGCTATCTGACAGGCATAATATTCGTTATATGGTTCATTTCCTGTATTTGCTGCTCCTGATGTTCCTCCTTTATATAAGTAAATACCATCGTTTTCGATGAATCGCCACGCTTTAGGTAACATTCCAGAAGTAGTAAGCTCTGGTGAAGTAGAAAATGCAAAATTACTTTGTCCTACTCCTGTATAAGCCACTAATGAAAGAATTTCTGAAAATCTGTTTTCATATAGATTGTATTCAGCAAATTTTCCTTCAAAACCTTGAGGAACCACCCAATAGCTATCGTTTAATGAAAGTCCCTTGCAGACATCGATAATCCCTTTTGTATCGTTTATTGAAAGCTTTAAGATTTTTAAGATTTCATCGACAAATGTGCGGTTTTTAGGTATTATGCGCTTTTCTAACCATCTGATTATACCTTCATTGCTTATCTCTAAATCAAGTGGAAATAGCTCTCTCTTTTCATCATTGATCTTTAAGATATTTGCAACTAAGCCTATTAGCTCCTCCTTTCTCAATGTAAAGTTGATTAAATTTGTATCGTAAAGCCTTATCTCATAATGCATAATCTTTCACCCCATTATTATTATTGTATCAAATATAAGTATGAATGAGTAGCCTATTTTACTTTATTCTGGAAGCTATAAAATGTTACTCAAAAAAATTATTTTTAAAAGATGTAACTTTTAACTTCTAAATTAATAAGATAATATATAAGAAATTTGAAGAGAGGTAGACCCATGTATAAAAATAAATTTGACCCATACGAAAAAGGTTACTATGGAGAAGACTTGCGCCCTAAACTTAAATTGAAAAATGTCACATGTGAAAGCATTGATGTTTCTCTTTCTCATTCAAATATGACACCTGAAATTGCCCAGAAAATCGCTGAAAAGCAGGAGAAGATGGAAATTTTAAAAACCACCACAGTAAATGAAAAGCCTAACTTTTATGATAACCTTCAAATGATTCCTACAGCTATAATAGAAGATATGCCCGAAGGTTGGAATTTATTTGATACTCCATCAGATGCTGAACTTATGGACTTAATGCGCTCAATTGAATCTGTAGGCTTAATCAATCCAATCCATGTGATGCTTATGTCCTCTGGTGCCTATTGTGTCATCATCGGGCGATTCAGACACCTTGCTTATCTGAATCTTTTAAATATCACAAAAAATAAAATCTACGAAAAAATTCCTGCATACGTGATAAATGAAGATGACGCAGATGAATTATACATCAGAAATATGATATTTGAGTCCAACTTTAAATTTCGAAGCATTTCAAAGTTCAATTTAATACAGACGATGATACAGAACTATAATTTAATGCGTCGCACCAAAAAACACAGAAGACAATTAAATGTCGCTATGGAGCTTGCTAAGCAATTTGAAGTAAGTGAAAGCACTGTCTTTGATTACTTAAAAGTTAGAAAACTCTGCGACACAGGACTTTATCATCTATATAATGGAAATATCACTTTAAAAGCTGCTGTATATCTCACTCGTGTTCCTAAAGAGATTCAAGAGGAAATCATAAGAGAATTTGGAGTGAAATCCGTAAATGCTATTTTCAGGTTAAAGTTATTGATTGCAAACGAAAAAATAAGTTTAGAAAAATTAAAGAAGCAAATAGAAGTAGTGAATACCCTTGTTCCTGAGAAGACCAGGATAACTATTGAAGTTCGAAGGGAATTGCTGAGTGCTTTAATTGAATTGCTGTTACAGTTTAAGAGATTCGAAGCAGCAAGTCAAGCAGGAAAGATGAGTGGCAAATTTAAAAATGTGTTTAATTTCAAGTGCAACATGGAAGATATGAAATTTTATCTTGAAAAAAGCTTAATAAATAAAGTCTCATTAAACAAACTATTAGCTAAATCTATCACAGAAATGGCTAATATAAAATAAAAGACTACTATTCATTATTACCATTATTCACCATTCATTATTCATTGTTATTTGTTCTACAAAAGATGATTAGACAACTAAAGGTCCTAATGGTTGTTTTGATTGAAAACCTCTAAAAAAGCCTGTGGACTGTTTGCTATGTTCATAAATAAATATCTAAGTACATAAGTTCGTCTTGTAAAAATATAATGTAGTTTTTTGTAAAATATTATCAGAAAATTCTTTCTTAAAAATTGTAACACTTTTAGCTGTACTTTTTTCAAGGTGGAGCTATAACAGTGAACAATTTAAAATTTATATATAATAAACCTCAATTATGAACCTCATTTTAGCAATTTATCGAACTTTTTTCAAATAAGCGAAAAAAACAGGTGTAACGGCACCTGTTTTTTTTATGAAATAACATGGATCTGATTTTGTTTACTTTCAATATAAATAAAATATATTTATATCTGTTTGATGGTTTAATAATATCATATTCTTTTTAGTATTTCAATTATATTTTTATCATTCTTAATTGAATTTATTCAATTTAAAATTTAACTTTTATATCCCTTGCAAACAATGTTGTATTTATGATAAAATTAGAAAGGTTATTTGTTTTAAGGAGGTTTAAGCAATATGCCTAGAGTATGTAGTTATTGTGGAAAAGGCACAATTTTCGGTATAAATTACAGCCATTCTCATAGGAAATCAAATAGATCATGGGCACCTAATTTAAAGAAAATTAAAATTGTAGAAAATGGAACGCATAAAACTGTGAATGTATGTACAAGATGTATGCGCTCTGGTTTTGTTAAAAGGAACGATTAAATCGTGGTGAATAATTCTTGCACCACGATTTTATTCGTCATTATAGTTTATGTTGATTAAATCTAAATTAGGCATGTTCTCTAAAGAATTCAAATTAAAAATCTTAAAAAACTCGTCAGTTATTGTAAACAAGATCGGTCTTCCTGGGGAATCCTTCCTTCCAGCTTCTTTTATTATGTTCTTTTCAAGCAATGTTTCAACTGCCCTTTCGCTTCTGACCCCTCTGATATCATCTATCTCAAGCCTGGTCACTGGTCCTTTATACACGATTATCGCCAATGTCTCAAGAGCAGCTTGAGAGAGAGACCTTTTCGAATCGATCTTAAGAAGCCTCTGAACATATTTTGAATTCTCCGATTTTGTGGATAAACAATAAGCACCATTCAGGTTTAAAAGCATTATGCCTCTGCTGCTTTCTTTATAATTTTTATCCATCATATTTAAAATTTCAAGAACTTCCTTTTCATTCATTTCCACTATGCTTGCAATATCTTTAATCTTCATAGGTTCACCTGCTGCAAAGAGTACTGATTCTATTATAGAAAATATTCTATCCCCATCCATCCCTTAAATCCTCTCAATTATAAAATCAGAAAAAACATCATTTTGATATACAACAGCTTGTTTTAACCTTAAGATCTCGAGTAGTGCAAGAAATGTGACTATTATTTCCATCTTTTCACTGCAATCTCTTATTAAATCGCTGAATTTTACGGTCTTATTTTTACCGAATGAACATAATATAAGTTTGATCTTATTTTCAATCTTATATTTATCTAAATCATTATCCTTTTTTAACAGATTATTTTTAGGGTTTTGCTTTAAATTATAGTTTTCCATTAAGCTAATATACAATTTATTTAGCTTATTTAAATCGTAATTTTCAAACAATTTCTTCAAATCGATTTTTTCATCGGGTTTCTCAATTAAGCTAGGTTTTTTTAAATACACTTCTCCAGTGTTTTCATATCGTCTGCGCAAGAAATCCGCTATTATTTTAAATTTCTTATAGAAAGCGAGCTTTTCCATAATCTCTTTTTTAGCATCTATCTCTTCATCTTCCTCTTTCTTATGGATTTTAGGCAATAACATATTAGATTTTATCTCAAGAAGAGTAGAAGCCATAAATATAAATTCTGAAGTGACCTCTAAATCAAAGCTTTCCATCTTTTTTAAATAATCCATATATTCCCTTGTGATTTCAAAAATCTGTATGCTGTAGATGTCCATTTTATTTTTATGTATAAGATGAAGCAACAAGTCAAAAGGTCCCTCAAAATTATCTATTTTTATAGTAAGAGCCATACAAATCATCCTCATAACTTTACTTCAATTTATCCAGTATATCATATTTTATAAAATAAAAACTATACCTTTTCAGACAGGTATAGTTTTTCTATTTTATATTCCCAAATCCATGAGCTTTCGGAGATTATCCTTGATGTTTTCTACAATGCCACCGACTTTAAACTCTCTGTCAGTGTAAATATCGACTTCTCCAACCAGATCATTTCCCATGTAAAATTCGCATTTGCCGATAACTTCATTAGCTAAATATCTTCTATTCTTAAGTTCATATTTGCATACTTTTTTAATCTCAGATTTATCTGATCTAAGAACGATACAGGATAAATCATTTTGAGCTTTTAATATGAAGAACTTATCTCCTTTTTTATTCAGAGGAACTTGTTCAATATCTTCATCTTTCTTTGCTAATTGTTTGCTCACAAATTGTGAAAATCCGTAATTCATCAGCATAGCAGCTTCCCTGTTTCTAATCTGCCAAGTTGGAGCGCCTACTATAATTGCAAGCATTCGAACTCCATCTCTTTTGGCTGTCGCTGATATGCAATATTTTGCTTCATCAGTAAATCCAGTCTTTAGCCCATCGCATCCAGGAAAGAATCTTACAAGTTTATTATGGTTTACCATCTCAATTGGAGTTTTCCTTCCTTCGCTAAGGGTCTCCATATATATTCCTGTATATTTTAAAATTAGCGGGTGCTTTAAAAGCTCTATAGACATTATAGATATATCTTTAGCTGTAGATAAATGACCATTTGCAGGAAGACCATTAGAATTTAAAAATGTGGTATTGATCATTCCTAATTGTTTTGCTCTTTCATTCATCATTTTCACAAAATTTTGTTCAGAGCCGCCTATGTATTCTGCCATAGCAACAGCTGCATCGTTTCCTGAACAAATAGCTATACCTTTTAATATCTCTTCAACAGTTCTAACCTCACCTGTGTCCAGAAGCATGGTTGAACCGCCCATAGCTTTTGCATTTTCGCTTACTGTAATGGTGTCCTTTAGCGAAATCTCACCTGAATCTATCTTCTCCATCGCAAGGAGCATAGTCATAACCTTTGTGACAGAAGCAGGTGCAAATTTTTCATTTGAATTTTTTTCATATAATATCTTACCTGATGTAGGCTCTATTAAAATCGCAGATTTGCAATCTACTGTTATACCTCCTGCCTCATCTGTATTTTTTTCAGTCCCATAAATGTTTACCTGTAAACTGCTTAATAAACTAAGAGTCAATAAAAGACCAATAAACTTTTTCATGTTTACCTCCTTTCTCTAAGTTTATTTTGTCCATTTATTTTTCTATTATCACAAAAAAGTCGTCTATATATTGAAACTTTTGTTGTAAGATTATGGGTATAATTATTAATGTTTAAACAAATTTAAGAACATCTTCGCAGACTGAATCTCTTGTTTCGCTTAGCAGTACTTGGTGTCCTCCTTTACGGCAATAATCATATCTCTATTTATAGCTTGATCCACCCTGTGGCTAAAAGCATGTGGATCATCATTCATTAATAATTTTAAACCATTTTCTTTTAAAATATTCTCCATTAAACTTCTCTTTAAAACAAAAGTATTCCAGGATAAAACCATGACTCCACCTTTTTTCAACACTTTTATCCAAGCAGGAAGGCTGTTTAATAAAAATTCATCAGGATTCCTTGTAAACCCTTGATCATTCCCCACTTTACTGCCATGTTGTACTCCATATGGCAGATCCCCTACTATTAAATGGAATGTCTCCTTTTTAAAAAAGCTATCTGCATATTTTGAATCTCCGTCTATTAATTCCAGATCCAAAATATTTTTTAATTTTTTATCTTCTTTGTTTTTTGCAATTTGGAAATTTATCCTCTTGGAATGAATCTTTTTTCTAGGATCGCTAAACTTTTCCATAAAGGTCTCGTGTTTATACTTTCCCATCTCCAGATATTTTTTTAAATAAGAATAAGCTTCGTTTACAAGCTTTTCATTTATATCTATCCCCGAGCAAGACACTCCAAGGATTAAAGCTTCAAACAAAGTCGTCCCTTTTCCACAGACTGGATCTAACAAAAAAAGATCTTCTTTTAAAGAGCTGTTCCTTTTATATATCATAATAGCCACATTGAGCATAAACCTTGTAAATAGCTCATTAGTCTTCCCAGTGTATTTTAAGATCATGCTTAAATTTTCATTAAAATAATACGAGCTATGTTTATAAATTGGTTTAAAGTAAATATCATCACCTTGCTTTAACTCTAAAAAAATAGCGTATGTAAAAGAAAGCCTCGATAAAAGCACTAAATCTTCAGAATTAAGTTCATCTTCTGAAGTAAAAGTTAAATAATCTATTCCATATATTCTTTCTATATTATATTCTATGATTTTTTCAGAAAAAGTTTCCATAGCAATTTTAAATTCTAATAAAGCTAATTTCTTTGATGCATCAAAATAGACCCTATTGTGCCCAGGGTTTAAAATAATCGCATATTTTATCATCGTCTTCTCCTTTTAAGCAAAATAAAAAAACCCACCATGCCGTTTATGTAAAGCCATTAAGACCCGCTAAAAGCAGGTGGGCACCTCCTCGTTGTTTCAGGTCCATCAAAGCAAGAGATGTTTCAATCTACAACAAGAGTCCGGTTCCCATACATCGATTTGTTGGATCAATATAAACAATACATATCGCACACAGTCGATTTAATTAATGTTATTATATCACAATATGCTTTCTTTTTCTATATTTTATTTTGTTAATTTTTTTCTTTAATGACTTTGATTCCAAGTTCTGCTAATTGCTTATCGCTTACTTCATTGGGAGCATCGCTTAAAGGACAAAAAGCATTTTGATTTTTGGGGAATGCGATGACATCCTTTATATTCTCAGTATCAGCTAAAAACATCACAAGCCTATCAAAACCATAAGCTATGCCACCATGAGGAGGTGGTCCATAT
>WQUF01000323.1 GCA_009785875.1 Oscillospiraceae bacterium
ACTCCTATAAAAAATTAATCGATATTAAATAATATTCTTTATATTAGAAAAAGATTCCATAGAATACTAAATACTATGGAATCTTTTCATTAAAATACTTAATCCGTGTTAATCACCAAGCCCGTCCAATACCTCAGCTGTACTAGTGGAACTCGGCTCATCTTCACCGTGACGGACGAAGATTAAACAAGCCAGTGCTAAAGCAAAAGCTATTGACGAATACAAAAATAAAACCCTATATTGCCCAACGAGATCGCGTATATAGCCGAATAATATGGGAGAAATGATCTGTGAACCGAAGGAGAAGAAATAATAGTACCCAACAAAAGTTCCCACCTTTTCCTCACCTGAAAGCTTTACTACCATAGGCAAAGAGTTTATGTTTACGCAAGCCCAGAACGCTCCTCCAACAAACAAGCATATGCGTGTCAGCCAGACATTTGAAAAGAATATCAGCGGAACAAACAACAAGGTTATTCCGATAAGACCGATTATGATGGTCTTTCGCCTTCCGATTCTTGCTCCTATAAATCCGGTAGGCACGGCAAAAATGAGAAAGGTTAGGGAAAAGATAGCTAGAGTTATAGCAGCTGAACCACTGTCCATATTCAGGGTATTTTTTGCATAAAGAGTAAAGAATGTTTCAACGGCATTATAGCCTGTGAACCAGAAAAATACACCAAATAATATCAATAGAAGGCTCTTTCTTTCTTTTGGACTAAGTTTTATCGCTATCTTTTTTGCTTCCTTTTCAGGTTCATATGCATGCTTAGGCTCACGTACAAACAATACCAACACAGCAAGTGCTATGATCATGCAAACGGCACTCATTAAAAACGGAAGAGGAAAACCGCCAAGCTTGAACAGCATGCCACCACCTGCAAACGCCACCAAGCTGCCCACCCCACCCATGAGGTTAACTATGCCATTCGCCTGGCTGCGTAACGGTCCAGGAGTTATATCGGGCATAAGGGCAACCACTGGAGATCGCCACACAGACATTACAAAAGTAAATATAATAATTACAGCCATCAGCGACCAGATACTACCCATTTTTGGTATAAGCGCAAAGGCAACGGCGCAGATCGGTATGCCAATGATAATAAACGGCATTCTACGACCGAAACGTGTATGAGTTTTATCGCTCCATTTTCCAAACAGAGGTTGAAATATTAACCCGAAGATGTTGTCGAAGGTCATTATAAAGCCAATAAGTGCAGTGCTTTTTATAAATCCATCCAGAATCTGCGGTACAAAAGAATTGTAAATGCTCCAGGCTATGGACGAAGCAAAAAAACCAAATGACAGTAAAAGTGTTTTTTTAATATCAAGCTTGTTTTCAGCCATTTTCTCAGCTCCTTACATTATGCTGTCTCGGCAAGCGACAGCTATATCAGGCTTGTTCGTAATAATTGCATCCACACCGCATTCATACATATAGTTTATGGCTTTTGGATCATCTACCGTCCATACGTTGACCAAAATGCCGTTTTCGTGGCATCTAGGCACAATTTCCGGCAATGCCATTATTATGAAATAATGTGGGTGAATGGCACTTGCAGACACGTACTGTGCGTATACCCAGGGATCAACCATACCTATATCGTAAAGCAGACCGATCTTTGCTTCTGGGTTTATTTTTTTTATATCCATCAGAGAGTAATGGTTAAACGAGGAGTATATTACACGTTCCTCCATAAAGTATTCATGTTCGAGACAGATAAGCTTTTCTGGAAGACTAGGATATAAAAGCTCCGTAGTTTTAAGTTCTACATTTACCGTAACCGGAATATCTTTTATCAGAGCATATACCTCACCAAGTGTAGGTATTCGGCATATCTTCTGATTGGGAAACAGTTTGTTAAAATTTAGCGACTTCAGTTCATCAAGCGTATGTTCATTTATAAGCCCTACACCATTTGAGACGCGTTCGAGCCTTTCATCATGTGCGACGACGACATAACCATCTTTGCTAAGATGCACATCCAGTTCAAAACCGTCTGTTTTCTGCTCAATAGCTAATTTGAACGCTTCAATGGTGTTTTCAGGACAGTAAGCTGAAGCACCGCGATGAGCTTGGATTTTCGTTTTAATGATGACACCCCCAAATAATAATGAACATTGAATATTGAAAAATGTATCAATGAACAGTATTTTTTTGATTTCTTGGAATCTCTGGGTTTTAACTCATATTTCTCTATCCCCTTCTATTCAATTATAATTTTATTGAAAATTACTCTAAGTCTATCTATAATTATTATATAGATATTTTAATATAATAGAAATAGAAAGGTAGGTTTTGAATGAGCATATTCGAAATAATAGGCCCCGTAATGGTAGGTCCATCGAGTTCCCATACTGCAGGAGCTGCGAGAATAGGTGCTATTGCTAGAGAATTTTTAAACGAAGAGCCTAAAGAATTAAAAATCTATTTTCATGGTTCTTTCTCATCAACATACAAAGGTCATGGCAGCGATAAAGCAGTAATAGGCGGACTTTTAGGTTTTAAAATAGATGACATCCGGATAAAGCGTTCTCTTGAACTTGCAAAAGAATTAGGAATTGAGTTCTCGTTTTCACGCATAAGTTTACCAGATGCCCATCCTAACACAATATTGATAGAAGCTGTTGGTATAAACGGCAAAAAAATAAGCATTCAAGGTGCAAGTCTCGGAGGTGGAGTTATATCCATTAATAAGCTTAATGACATAGAAGTAGATTTTGGAGGAGATTACGACACCCTCATCGTTGAACATACTGATGTTTCCGGAGCTACAGCTAACGTGACCAATTTTCTTGCAGCTAGAGGCATCAATATAGCTTCAATGAAAGTTTTTCGTGCATCTAAAGGTGGAAAGTCGAATATGATAATCGAAACTGATGGCAGGATCGATGATGATATACCGGAACAAATATCAAAAATTCGCTATATTCAAAGTGCTCTGGTCATAAGCAAAATTTATTAAGGAGAATTCATATGAAAATACACTACAACGATATGAAAAACATAATTAACTTAGCCTGCCAGGAAAACAAGCGAATTTCCGAACTGATAATTAAAGATACTGCCGATGATATAGAAAAAACCGAAGAAGAAGTTTTTAAAATGATGGAAGAAAATTGGTTTATCATGAAAAAATCCATAGAAAATGGCTTGAACAATCAAGATAAATCCCTTTCTGGACTCACCGGAGACATGGCTAAAACCTTTAAAAATTATTATGACAATAAAGAAAGCATTTCCGGCTCATTTTTCGGAGAAATAATTTATTCCGCATTAGCTGTAGCTGAGGAAAATGCAACTATGGGTAGAATAGTATCCTGTCCCACAGCAGGAAGCTGCGGTATCATGCCTGGAGTTCTTATTGCACTTCAAAATAAATACTCTATTGACGATAAGAAAATTGTTTTTGGACTGTTCAACGCTGCGGCTATAGGCAAAGTCATAAGTAAAAAAGCAAGTGTCGCTGGTGCTGTCGGTGGCTGTCAGGTTGAATGCGGTACAGCTCTTGCTATGGCAGCATCTGCATTGGTAGAGATAATGGGTGGAAGTCCTGAAATGTGCGGTCACGCTGCTGCTCAAGCCCTTAAAAGCATCATGGGTCTTATTTGCGATCCTGTAGCAGGTCTTGTGGAAGAACCATGCATAATCAGAAACGCTACTTTAGCAGGGCTTGCTCCAATATGCGCCGATTTAGCTCTTTCTGGTATAAAAAGCATCATCCCTATCGACGAAGTAATCATAGCAATGAACGATGTCTCAAATATGATGCCTTATCAGCTTAAGGAGACTGCCCTTGGAGGCATTGCAACAAGTGCTACAGCTAAGGAGATTGAAAAAAAGCTTCAGTAAATAAGGGACTGGGGCTGTTGCAAAATGGCTGTTAATACGCTAAAGCGTATTAACAGCCATTTTGAACTTTTTCACAATACAACTTTAGATCAGCTAAATATCTATGTGGTTAGAAAATAAGTTGGAATTACAGCTTAATTGTGCATAATGAATAAACATGCGTCAGCATGT
>WQUF01000324.1 GCA_009785875.1 Oscillospiraceae bacterium
TTCTTTTAAATATAAATTCCACACTGGTAAAAAAGTGTGGAATTTATAATATTATTAAACATAATTTTTATAAAGGGGTCTTCAATCTGCATCAAGCTCCTCAAAAAGTTGATTTAAGCTAGCACACTTATTAAGATTAATCTCATGTTCTGCTTCTTCAATTGCTTTTATTGTTTCTAAATTTGGAATACTTGAATCTATTTTAATAGTTTCTGTTTTTTCCATAAAAATCATCCCCTTTGTGTTATTATTGTATTACATTTTAAATATTTTAACAACAATTTAATGTTTTGTGTTATGTTGTGCTATAATGAATATAAAAGGAGTGATTAAATTTGGCAAGAGATTCAAGTTTATATTTACAATTTGATGTTGTTAAGGAGCGTTACAACAAAACTACTGAAGCAGCAATTCAAGAAGTTAATGATATGATATCAGGTAAAATTGAAGCTAAAGATTATCACAGTCTTGAAGAATTGAAAAAAGGATTTGAGAATGAATGATTTTTATATAAAAAACGGTGCAGTTCTAAGTTACACCGTTTTTTATATAAATAAGGCTTTAATTATTAACCTCATCCATCCCCACTTTTACAGCTTCCATATTGATTTTAATCATCGCATCACCATTTTTCTTATTCAAAAATTTCCCCACTAAGACAGCCTCAACATCAGAAATCGAGAAATTTTTCAAGACACCAATATATGCTCCAAGCATGACCATATTTTGAACTTTAATATTTCCAAGTTTTGATGCCATATTAGTAGCATCGACTTCATATATTTTAACCTTATCGCTTTTAAAATTTTTCACCATAGAAGTATTTACTATTACATTTCCATCTAAAGAAACCCTGTCAATAAATTTATCAAAAGAAGGATTATTCATAGCTATGAGAGTTGTAATATTGTTTGAAACAATTGGAGATCCGATTAAATTATCCGATATTATTACAGAACAATTTGCAGTTCCACCTCTCATTTCTGCACCATAAGATGGCATCCACGTTACATTTTCCCCTTTATTCATTGCCATAATCGCTACCACCTGCCCTAAAGTTAAAATACCCTGCCCTCCAAATCCTGAGAAAATCAATCTTTCCATCGTTTAAGCTCTCCTTCATCCTTATAAACCCCAAGCTTATAATAAGGAATCATAGCATCTTTAATATAATTTAAAGCCTCAACCGGTGAAAGTCCCCACCCTATATTACATGTAGATAAAACTTCAATTAAAGAAAATCCTTTTTTATTTACTTGATTTTCAAAAGCCTTTTTAATAGCTCTCTTTGCTTTTTTAATATTTAAAACATCATGGACGCTTACCCTTTCAACATAAAAACTACTGGGTACCTCTGATATTAATTCTGAAATTTTAATAGGCTTTCCCTGACCAATTTCTGTTCTGCCAAAAGGGGTAGTGGTCGTCTTTTGATCTATCAATGTAGTTGGAGCCATCTGACCTCCTGTCATCCCATAAACCGCATTGTTTACAAAGATAACAGTTATATTCTCTCCCCGCAAAGCAGCATGAATTATTTCACCCATACCGATTCCAGCAAGATCCCCATCACCTTGATAAGTGAACACGATTTTATTAGGGCTTACTCTTTTTGCACCTGTAGCCACAGCTGGAGCACGACCATGAGCAGCTTGAATGCAATCGCAATTAAAATAATTATAAGCGAGTACAGAACATCCAACGGAGGCAATGCATATACTGCTATTATATACATCTAATTCATATAAAGATTCAGCTACTAATTTATGAATGACACCATGAGAACAACCAGGGCAATAATGAAACTCCGAATCTGTAAGTGCTTTTGATTTTTCATAGACAATACTGCTCATGGCTTACCTCCTTTAAGACTTTTTTTGCAAATAGAACAATTTCTTCAGGTTCAAAGATCATTCCGCCAACTCTGCCATAGTGATAAACCGGAAGCTTTCCCAGAACGGATAATTTAACATCCTGTATTAACTGCCCCATAGATAATTCACAGCATAAAACAGCTTTTACCGATTTTGGAATGTTAAAAAAAGGTTCATCAGGAAAAGGCCACAAGGTTATTGGTCTTATAATAGAAGCCCTTATCCCTTCTTTTTTAAGATCCAAAATAGCATTTTTTACTATCCTAGAAGGAGTCCCATAAGAAACAAACACTATTTCATCTCCCTCTGAAACAGTGCTTTCGTACATTTTTTCGTTTTTTGTAATCTCATCGTAAATTTTAAATAATTCTATATTGTTCTTTTCAAGAGGTTCAGGATCTAAATAAAGTGAGTTTATTACATTTCTTTTGCCACGGATTAAATTTCCGCTTGCAGCCCATTTTTCTGTATCAGCGTATTCAATTTTAGGCTCATTGATCTCCACAGGTTCCATCATTTGACCGAGCATACCATCTGCCATCACCATCACAGGAGTCCTATACTTAAAAGCTATTTGGAAAGCTTTTTGCACAAGATCAGCTGCTTCTTGAATAGAGCAAGGAGCATAAACAGGCACATAATAATCTCCATTCCCTCCCCCTCTTGTAGCTTGAAAATAATCTCCCTGACTTGGAAGGATTCCACCAAGGCCTGGTCCTCCTCTTGAAATATTCACGATGACACTTGGAAGCTTTGCAGCTGCTAAATAAGTTATTCCTTCCTGCATAAGTGCTATACCTGGAGATGAAGAAGATGTTAAAGCTCGTACACCACAAGCAGCAGCACCATATACCATATTAATTGCAGCGATCTCCGATTCAGATTGGACAAATACTCCTCCTGCCTTTATCATATTTAAAGACATATATTCGGAAATTTCATTTTGAGGAGTGATGGGATATCCAAAATAAGCTCTGCATCCTGCACATAGAGCAGCTTCAGAAATAGCCTCATTGCCTTTCATTAAAACTCTCATAACTACTCCTTCTCTACCTTTATAATGCTATCAGGGCACATAATTGCACAGCTTCCACATGCAATGCATTTATCTATATCTATGCAACCAACCGGATTATAGCCCTTAATGTTTACAGATTCTTTATTTAGCCTAAGTATTTTAACAGGGCATACATAGGCGCATAGTCCACAACCCTTGCACTTTGCATA
This sequence comes from Oscillospiraceae bacterium, assembly GCA_009785875.1. Lineage (GTDB taxonomy): Bacteria > Bacillota > Clostridia > Clostridiales > Clostridiaceae > WQUF01. The sequence continues at coordinate 3,102 of WQUF01000324.1, forward strand.
ATCAAAAGTTAATTTGCCTTTTGCCATTAAACCCTCCTCATTGCCAGTCTTCCCTCATAATGAGCTTTTTGAAAGTCAATACATCATTGGATTTTAGCTTTGATCTTATTTTTTCATAGATATCCTCCCTTAAAAGCGTATATTCAATAGGTATATCCATCTTGTGCGAAACATCCAAGGCGATATCCTGTCCATGAAGTACGTGATCTCCATCTGTAAAATGAAGCAAATGGCTGTTATTCACTATTCCAGAGAATTTAAATAAAGTATTCTCTTCAATGGATCTTATAAAATCGATGATCTTTTCACTTGAGCTGCTTTCTTTTCTATAAGCATTTACAACCAAATAAAGTTTGTACCCTTTTTCAAATAAAATATCTAAAATAAAAGATAAAGCCTTAAAACCATTTTTGCTCCCAGCTAAATCGAAAATCACATATTCTCCTCTTAGCATAGGTTCTATACAATTAAAGCTCACAGCGGGAAGATCCTGACCTATATTATTATTTAGAGAATTCCCTAAAATATATATATTATAGTCCTTTAGCATTCCCAGTTTTTCTCTCGATCTAAAATATGGATTTATAATATCAAAATCGCAAATATTGATGTTCTCCTTTACGCTTTCTCTAAGGTTAAGGGCATAATTCAAACAGAACTCAGTCTTACCTGTGCCATAAAATCCAGCAAATATTATATTTTTAGCATCAATATAGAATAAACTCCTCAATAATTATTGTTTGTTGACGTTTACAAATAGAATATCTTCTCACTTATATTGTATGAATATAATTCTTAAAAAAGAACAAAAATGTTCAAATGGGGCTGTTGCATAATGAATAAACATGCTGACGCATGTTTATTCATTATGCACAATTAAGCTGTAATTCCAACTTATTTTCTAACCACATAGATAT
>WQUF01000325.1 GCA_009785875.1 Oscillospiraceae bacterium
AGGTAAAATAGCCAGCAAAATATAAGTCAAGATGAGCTTGCGATGTATTTTCACAGAGCATCTTCTCCTATCTGATTTATTATATGAATTATACCACATAAAGGTGAAACAAAATAACATGCTATTGCATTTTAATGTAAAACTACACTAAAGGATGCAATAGCATGTTATCAATTTAATTTAAAACCTTAATTGCCCCACATCTGCATACGCTGAGATACGAGATTAGTTACTTCGTCTTCTAAAGTCTTGATATTGGCATTATCGAGATCTTTCATGAACTTATCCCACTCAGCATCAAAATCCGCAGGCTTTGCTAGAACTGCTCTTGCAACGTCTTGCAGTGTGATTTCCTCGGTCTTGCCAACGATGACCTTAGATTCTTCGGTTTGACCTATAGGTAACGTCCAAGCTGCTCCCCACGGGCTCATCGGTATGGTACTTGGAAGAGGGAACATCTGGTTATATCCTTTTACATTGTAGGCGTTCATTATTTCCTGCTGAATCGGAGTATAACTATTCCATAGTTGATTTGGATCGTAGTATTGCAGCATTTGTCCGTTGGAGGTTTTCCAGCCATAGCCTGGGGAATAGAGAGCAGGATCACTGTAGCGACCAATACCTGTTCTCTTGCGGAAATCAATAACCTTGTTTGGATCCATCTTTTCAGCTAAAACTTCAGGTTTAAACACTCTCTGCCCGTTGACTATATCATAATGTACGCCTTCTATGCCCCATTCTTTAAGAATCTGTGCTTCTTCTGAGGCCATGTAGTTAAAGAAGTTTACAATTTTGTCAACATTCTTGCAATTCTTTGTAATCATGTAACCACCAGCTGTTACATAGCCAGCACTTCTGTCGATGGACCATTTCATATTCGTCGGATCTTGAAGTACAGGGAATGGAGTATAATCTCTTTCAGGACCTACAGTTTCGCTAGCTTGCTTACGAGCTTTATCATATTCCCACAATGCATCAATAAGTCCAACAACCCTGCCGCTAGCAATTTTCGCCTGATATGCGTCATAGCTTTGAGTAAAGCTCTCTGGATCCAGGAGCCCTATATCATTCATATGATTGAGCCATCTGAAATATTCCTTTTGTACAGGATCTTTGTAGTGGGAAGTTGCTTTAAAGGTAACAGGATCTATATACCACTCGCCGTCGTCTGGCTTACCAGAAGAAGCAAATGCTGGGTTAGTTACAGAAATTTTCCATCTCCATCCGTCTGCAGCAACCAGTGATAATCCTATAGTCGGTGAACCGTTGATTGTCGGATTGGTTTTAACATAATCTGTGATTTGTTTTTCGTAATCCTGCAATGTCTTTACCTGTGGGAAGCCTGCTTTTTTAACAACATCGTTTTGCAGAGAGAACGCCAGACCCCAATACTGATCGGGCTTCGGATCATCTATCATATTAGCAGAACCAAATCCATAATAAGAAGGATCGTCCACAGAATACGTCAAACGCTTTTGGTAATCGCCAAGATACTTCACGATGTTTGGTGAATTTTGAATCTTTGATTTTAAGTCTACCAATGCACCAGCATTAACAAGTTGCGTTACGGCAGTGTCTTTGTTCACAATTATATCGGGATAATCACCACTAGCTATTACAAGAGCAAGCTTTTCATTCCAGTCACCCACAGGAAACTCAAAATTCAGCTTTACTCCAGTTTTTTGGGTGATTACTTTTCCCACTTCGTCGTTCATGTCGCTGAGATCCCAGCCGATTCCGCCGAGAACAAGGACGTTAAATTCTTCAACTTTATTCACGTCAAATGTCGGTGCAGGTGCGCTGGTGGTTGTACTAGCAGCCGTTGCCGTTGTAGTAGACGCTGTAGTTGCATTGGATGTTGTCGATGTGCTAGAAGTTTGTTGACCACATCCTGCGATAGTTGTGATGAATAAAAGTGCAACTATGCATAAAGCACCTATTTTCTTTTTCATACATGATTCCTCCATTTTTTTATTTTATTTATAATAGCACCGTTAAAGGTTGCTATTTTAAAGCCTAGAACCTAATATTATCCCTTTACCGAACCAATTGTCATACCTTTAATGAAGTATTTTTGAATAAAGGGATAAACTACCATAATCGGTACGGTTACAATAACAGTAATTGCCATTTGTATAGATTTCGGGGTGACTTGCTGCGCAAGCATCTTCGCTTCTTCGGTAGTGGTCGGCTTGTAACCGGATGATGCCATAGTATCCTGAAGAATTTTCTGAAGCTCAAATTGCAAAAGCGACAAATTCGGTTTGCCGGACGTATATAGATATGCATCGAACCAGCTATTCCAGTGCGAGACTGCGAAAAAGAGTGCAATAGTGGCCACAGAAGGTAAGCACAGCGGCAATATAATTCTGTAATAGATATAAAAATCGTTTGCGCCGTCTATCATAGCAGATTCCTGCAAGCTAAATGGCAGTGAATCCATGTAGGTACGCATCAGTATGATACACCAGACCGATACAATACCAGGTATTATATAAACCGCAAAATTGTTCATCAATCCGAGCTGCCGTATGAGTAAATAGGAAGGTATGAGTCCCCCAGAAACGTACATTGTCAAGGCGAATATGAGCATCGCTACACGTCTAAACATAAAGTCCTTTCTGCTGAGAACAAAAGCGGTCATTGAGGTAAATATTACGCCCAAGGCAGTACCGATAACAGTTCGAAGCAGTGAATTGATAGAAGCTCTCCATATTGTACTATACGTGAATACTTTACGATAGTTGTCCAGCGTGAATTTGCGAGGAAAAATGTATATACCGCCCCTAATGGAGTCGCCAGAATTATTAAAGGAAAGTGCCAATACATTTAAAAATGGATAAATCGTTACGATACATATCAAAATCAAAATTGTATACATTGTGAAGTCAAACCAGGAAAATTTTTTTTTCATATATGCTCCCTCTCTGATAGAACTTGGTTAAATCAACGAATTATCGGTAAAACGCTTTGCGAATCCGTTTGCTATCAGCATCAAAGCAACAGAAATAACGGACTTGAACATGCCCACTGCAGTACCAAAGCTGAAACGCATCATGCCAATGCCATATTTCAACACGTATAAATCGATGACCTCAGCCTTTTCAAGGGTAAGAGGCGTTCTCAGAAGCATTTGCTTTTCAAAACCTGTGTTGATAAGTCCACCAATGGAAACGATTAATATAATGACGATTGTAGGTCGTATTGACGGAAGTGTAACATTCCAAATCTTTCTGAAACGCCCTGCACCATCTATATCTGCCGCCTCATACATTTCCTGATCTATACCAGCTATAGCGGCTATAAAGATGATTGAGTTCCATCCCAATTCTTTCCATAATTCTGAAATAGTTATTATCCCGTAAAAATATTTCCCCTGTGCAAGAAAATTAATTGGTGCCTTAATTAAATGTAACCCTAAGAGTATTTGGTTCACGATTCCTGATTCAGGAGATAAAACCATTATCACAATACCAGAAACAACGACCCATGAAACAAAGTGCGGTAAATATGAAATTGTTTGCACCGTTTTCTTAAAATTTAGATTTTTAATCTCGTTGATAAAGACGGCAAAAGAGATCGGCATAATAAAACCACAGATAGTAATAACAAGCGTACTCATGATAATTGTATTCTTGAATGCATTGTGGAACTGTACATCCGTGATGAGCTCTTTGAAATACTTTAACCCCACAAATGTTTGTTGAAAGAATGGAGCCCCAATCTTATAGTTCACAAATGCCATATACCAGCCCCAAAGCGGTATATATGAAAAAATAACGAGCAATACAAGCGAAGGAATCAACATCATTATTAAATATTTCTGCCTTAGAATCGTTTTTAAAAATGGGCTTCTAGATATTGGACGTTTAGATAAGGCTATCTGCTTCTCAGTCATAAGTGTAACCCCCTCTAGTAATTAGTTCTAAAATGCATTGTGCAACATATATTGTTTTAAAAGCTATTCATTATAATAAAAGTATATGTGAAAACATTTACGATTTATACCTAACA
>WQUF01000326.1 GCA_009785875.1 Oscillospiraceae bacterium
GATAATGAAATTAACAGATAGGCTGAATTCTATATTAAAAGAACAGACTACTCAGATAAAAAATTTAAGCGATGAGATAAATCGACTTGAATCAATGGATTTCGTAAACAGAAATGAAATCCTTGAAAAAAGAAATAAGGAATTAGAAGCAGAAATTGAAACCATAGGAAAAGATTTAAAAAAGCTAAAAGAAGAAAACGGTAATTTAAGGAATCTATTATCACAGGAAATGCTTAAGCAGAAGATGGATATCCTCACTCTTTCACATAGCAAAGTCATGAAAAGGTTTAATGAATTTCAGAGTTTAGAGAAACAAAATATATTAAATCTTGAAAACAGGTTTAACAATAGAATTGATGCGATAAGAAGGTTCACTTCACAAAAAAATTTAAATGGCATTAAAGACCTTGAAGATGCTACAAATAATTTACAGATTATACTGGATAAACATGTCTACGAGCAGAGACAATCCTTGTTTAATGCTGAAAATTCATTGAGAAGAGAAACTGCAGAAGCTTATAATGGCATAAATTTATCAGTTAGTGAAGAAGATTTAATTAGAAAAGCAAAGAATTCTTCATTTGAGTTTAAATTTGGAGGAAGGATCACAAATATCTTAGGAGCTTTTTTGGTGCTTTTAGGGGTTGTCTTTGGACTCCAATATACTTATGTTAATTTTCTAACAAATAATTTCGCTAAAAGCATAGCTGCATTTGTCATTGGGATTCTATTTTTAGCTGCAGGTGAACTTCTTTCGAAAAAATCTCGTTCTTATGTTTCTATTGGAATAACAGCAGGTGGAATAGCAATTTTATTTGCAACAACAGGTATTTCCTATTTTATTTTGCAAACTCTTTCGATGTACACAGCCCTTTTGATCTGTGTGTTCATAACTGCCATTGCATTTTTTCTTGCAATTAGATATGAATCACAAACCATCGCTAATTTTGCAACAGTTGGTGGGTTTATTCCTGTAAGTGCAATAAGCCTTAGCAATCAGTCCATTGTAATTGCACTAATAGTATACCTTCTTATATTGAATATTTTAACTTTTTTAATTTCTATCAAAAGAGAGTGGACTTCCATAAAATATACCAGCTTTGCTTTTAATACGATTTCCATGTGTTACATTATTCTGGGTGGGAAATTATCTCCTGTTTTGGACATAGTTTATGCAATATCAAACTTTACATTGTATATTTTTATAGTCCTGATATTTCCAATGAGAAGTTCAAAACCAATTTCAAAGCATTCGTTTATTTTGATTCTCATTAACACATTTGTAAATTGTTCATTGTTATTTTTAATAATGAGAAATTCTAATCTAGAGATTTTTTATGGACTTTGCGCATTCTCCATCGCTATGTTTTATTTCGCTTTTGGATTTTATCTGAAAAAGCGTATTAAAGATGTTAAAATTATATATATTTTTTTCTCCACAGCACTTGCATTTACTATATTGGTGGTACCTCTTCAATTTGATAAATATTGGATTTCATTGGGATGGCTCTTTCAATCTTTGTGCTTAACTTTAATAGGCATAATTAATGATGAGAAATGGCTTAAGAGAGCTGGTATGCTTATTTTTAGTTTGTGTGTAGCTGCATTTATGGTTTTTGATTTTACTTCTAAGCATGATCTATATTTTACTTTAAAATTTACTGCTATTGTCCTTTCAACTCTTGCTATATTGGTTATAGGTATATCCTTTCATTCCGGGCGATGGCTTATAAATTTTAAAAATTTTGCTCTATTGTTCATTTATCTATACATTGTAACTTTTATTTTAGACTTGAATCTAAATGAAATATTTACTTTTGGAATTCTGGCTGCGTCATCAGTGGTTTATGGTTTTATACTTCAAAAACTAAAATCAATTAAAGATGCATTTACAGATATTTTTTCAGGCTATTTGTTTGTTTCATCCATATTGATGACTCTTTTATTTAATTATTTGGATGTCTCTAGAGATTTATCAAAATTCATATTTTACATATTTGTAAATATTTTAGCCATATTTGCTATGTGGTTTGCTGTGAATATTATAATGCAAAGGAGAAGAACAACTTCAGAATGGAACGTTCTCAGCTCTTCGATGCTGCTTATTGTAATGATAATTCAAACGCTTATGAGAAAATACGATTTAGGGTTTAATAGCATGATCATAAGCATTGTGATTATTTTTTCTTCGCTAATTCTCATTACTTATGGGTTTTGGGCGCGATATTCAAGTTTACGAAGATGTGGACTGGTTTTTGAGATTTTAGCAATCCTTAAATTTTTCATTATTGATTTGTTATTCTTAAGCATGGGACAGAGAATTTTTGCATATTTTGCTCTAGGACTTATATTGATTGGAATTTCTTTTGTATATCAACATTTTTCTAAAAAGTTAGGATTGAAACAGGAATTAAAATAAAGCAAATTAAATAGGCTATGAGAAACCGATCCCATAGCCTGAATATTCACATTGGCATTAAGAAATAAAGCCTTTGTTTTTTCAACAATTATTATGAATATACGATAATAGCAACGGTCAACTTGTCAAGCATTTTTTTGAAAAATTAAGATAAAACTATCTAAATTTTATCATTTAAAAAAATCCGAATGAGTTCCTGTTCTGGTTAAGGCTAATACTAATATACCTTTATCGATTTTATAAATTAATAACCAATCAGGTGCAATATGACATTCTCTATAACCTTTATACTTGCCTTTTAATGCGTGGTCGTTGTATTTTTCGGGTATAGTAGTTTCATTGGCTAGTATTTCAATGACATCATGTAAAAGCGTAATATTATAACCACGCTTTATTGCTGTTTTATAGTCTTTTTTGAAAATTGGTGACTGTTTAACAGTATATTTCATGAATTTAAGTCCTCTATTAATTCTTCCATGCTGTTAAATCCCTTACCGCTTCCTGTTTTTAGCATTTCTTCTACTTCTTCCATTGCAGCTAATGTAGTATTATTCAGCTCAGGAATCTTTGGTGTAAAAGGGAATCCGTTTTGCATTAACGCTTGATGGAAAAATATATTCACAGCATCTGATACAGTTATACCAAATTGAGAAAACAAATTTTCTATTTGTTTTTTTGTTTCACTCTCTGTTCTAATATTAATTATAGTATCTTTCGGCATAAAATCATCTCCTCAAGATTATTATATTCATATAATACCACATTTAACATACAAATACGATAAATAAAATTAAAGATAATTGATACCTCATGGTATCTATTTCCATTATTATAATCAAAGCTAGTTTTTAAACTAAAACCTGAAACTTTTACACAGCTATTGCTATCTTAAAATAAGTTAAACATATTAATTTTAAATGGTAATAATAATGCTTAAAAAGTTTATTATTACCACTTTTGATTTTATCCTTAGATCTTTCTCGGTTTACTTAAATTATCAAAAAACACAAATAAGCCCTATTTTCAGTATTTTTAAAAAATGGCTCGTATCAATGCTTCTATTCAGTTTATTTCTTTGATTCATATCCGTTCCCCCTTTAATCCGCCCTAAATTAGGCTCTTTTTATTATCTCGTTAAATACTCCAGTTGTAAGCTTATCATAAGTATTTTGAGTTAAAAATCCTCTTTTGATGTATTGGTCTATGTCGTTCTCGTTGAAATTTACCTTAAAATATTTATTCAGACCATTTTCTTTAAGCGGCAAATATTTAAGGGCATACTCTCTTCTCATGTCGTTTATATTTGTAAAAACCTTCTCAACATCCTGGCAGGCAACTTTTAATGTAATATAGGTATATTGTGGTATCATTTCATTAGTCCTATCGATCTTCATCTCCCACGTCTCTGGAATGGAAGTCTTTAAATCATTCACATATATTTTGTCCATAGGTCCTTTCATCATCTCGTAGACCTTTTCTATATCGTTTATATTGTTTTTTAAGCCGGTGATTATTATATTTTGTGTATCCTTATCTTTTTTCGATATCACTCTAGCGACGCTTAAATTCATATACTTATTCACCACGAGGTCGATAGCAAGAGGGGAGAGATTCTTTAGCTCCAAGTAATTATTAACAGTGGTTCTGGATATGCCTGTAGCCTTTGCGATCTTCCTCGTTACACTGGTACCACTCTTAAAAATATCGCAAGTTTTATAGATCTCATCCAATAAGAATATAGCTTTCATAAAGTTTTCTCTAGACAATTTCCTGTAGCTCATATTTGCAGCTATGATGATGCCTTGAATCATGGAATAATTAGTAGAATTATCCAATACTATGCAAGGAATGTTGGAAAATTTTTCACTGCCATTTGATTTTTTATAGAGCTTTTTCAGAGCTAAAAGCCTGCTTCTTCCATTTAACACCATGTAGCCACCAGCTTCATCCCTCATCACCAAAAGGGGTTCGATGACACCAAAGGTTTCCAGGCTCATGGTAAGTTCGATGAATTCCTCATCAGAAGGATAATCGAAGAAATTGATGGAATCTTCTATTTCATACAATTTGCTCAAACTGATATATTCTATTGTTGTAGAATAATTTAAGCTGCCAAGGATGGGGTTTTCCCTTATTTCATCGTAAATGCGTTTTATATCAAACATTGGCTTATTAGCACCAGGATCATCAGAATAGCTTACAAGTTCATTAACTTTCGACTTATCTTCAAGCTGAGATTTGTAAGCCTTACCGGTGAAACTCATATCATCCATTAGTTTATTGAGCTTATCGCACATCTCTTCATCTAAATAGACCTCATTGACATATTCATAATCATCCAGATTTAAGTTTTCAAAATCAAATTGCTTTTTCATTAAAATGCTCCTTCGAAAAAATATCTATCTCTTTAAAATGTATATGTAAATTTAAATAAAAAAGAACATAAAAAAAGAGCATCGCTAAAAAAAATAAGCGAAACTCTTTTAGATTTATAACACAGTTACTTCAGATATCTCTACTTCAGAGCGAAGATGCTGGACTAACTTTGCGTTTTTAATGGTAAACATATTTTTGCTAATGATCGCATCTGCAAGTTCAGAAGCTTCGGAATTTGAAATATCTTCACGTACATCCTTTATTGTGACTTTTTGTGTGTTTCCTGCAGAATCCTTGAAATATAAATACAATGTAGCCCTTGCCATAATAACATACCTCCTTAATCCATCTTTTCTTTATAGAATATGCAGACAAGATGAAAAAAAGAACTATAATTTTTGATTTAAGCAAGCCAATATTTTCTTAATAGCGATGAAACTAATATTCTAAATCATCTTCATCATCTTCATCGAAATCTCCAGTGAATTGTTCATACAAAAATCTAAAGCTCCATGAAAAGAAGTTTGAGTGCAGTGTATATACAAGCTTAAATAAAATAATTATGACGACTATTGAAATTACTCCTGCTAAAAACGAATAGTCTGTAAATTTCTGATGGAGAGTAGGGTATATTTGCTGCAGTAATATCTTTATGCCTGTATTATAGTTTTCTAAATAAACCAAAGCCGCAGCACCTATGGATAATGATGAAATTACAAGTAAAAATCCCAGTCCTACATAAGCGAGTATGAATGGTACTGTGAATAATACCAATGTTATAGCTACAAATATAATGGTAAAAAATGTTCCTCTTAAAAATCCGTGAGGGAAAATTTGGCGATTTGCTTGGTAAGTCTCCACTATTTCTTTTTCTGGTATATATGGCTGTTTATTATCTATTGTTATAGTTTTTTGATCAGGATTCATCGTAAATAGATTATTCTTACTCAATTCGTCATTTTTCACAGCCGTTACTGTGCTTTCGTATCCTTTATAATCTCCTTTAATTTTATCTATATTATTATCTTTTATGATTTCAATAGGCTCTTCAATAGGATTTTCTTCTTTCTTAACATCTATTAAATTATCTTTGCTGCTATCGGTTTCATAATTATCCTTTGGAATTTCTTGTATGTAATATTCTTCTTCATCCAGAGTTTTATTAAAAAATTTATCTTCTAAAGGTTTCTCCGTGAAATCTTCATTTGATATATCTTTGAAATTAAATGCTATTTTCTCATCGGAATCTTCAGTACTGATATCTTTATATTTGATGTCTTCAAAGTTTTCATCAAAAGATGCTATATTGTTTACATCTATTTCATCGTTTAGCTTAGGATCAGGATCATCCATTAATTCATTCATTTTTATATCAGTATCTTCAATTTCATGTGTAGAAGGAAGTATGCTTTCATTAGTCTCCGGAACTAAGTCCATGTGATTTTCTTCAAAGACATCAATAGGATTAACCTCTTCTACATCAGAATTAAATTGTATGCTTTCACCAGTTTCTTCATATGTACTAATAGGATCATAGTCTTTCTGCAAGCTTATAGATTCATTTAGCAATGGATCACTTGTCATATGTTTTGACACAAATTGTTTTTTTACAATCGATTTACTTACTTTTTGCTTGTTTTTGTGTAAGCTCTTATTCTTTTTAATATTTGGATTTACAGATGGTTTTTTATTTTTCATATCTTCACCTTATTCTGGAAGTTATAATCATATTATATAATTTAACAAATTTTTGTCCAATATTTAAGGAGATCAATCTTAAAATGAAGGATTTTAATATCTATTCTATTATAAAAACAATTTTTAATACCTGTAAAATTTTTACTTTAAATTGCAAAAAAATTTAATTTAATTCCTTTATCTTTAAGATGGAGAGATTATGAAGAGCTCTAGTGCATATTATATATTTTAAATTTATAACATCATCTTCATTTAAGTCATCGATGAATATAACTCCATCAAACTCCATACCTTTTGAAAGATAAGATGTTATTAAAACTGTACCACCATTATAAATGTTTTTCTCATCTTCGATGACATTTATGAATATCTTTTTTCTTATGACATTTTTCACCTTGTTCAAAGACATAATATCTTTGCAGATGACAGCTATAAATTCAAGACCTTTCTCTTTATAATTTTCTATTATTCTGATTACCTTATCTACTATTTCATCTGTAGTCCTGCATGAATCTAAAAAGACATCTTCACCTTCTCGAATTATGGGCACTTCTATCTTTTTTAAAATGAATTTAGAGGCATATTCTGTTATCTTCTTTGTGCTTCTATAGCTTTTGTTTAAGACAAAATGTTCGCCTGAAAGCTTATTCATTGGAATAGAATCGTATGGTGGTATGATCTTTTGAAATGAATCTCCCACAACAGTCATAGATGTACATTTAGTAAGCTCTTTCACTACATATAGCTGAAAGTCGGAATAATCTTGAGCCTCATCGATAACTACATGCAGATATCCATCTATATACGTATTTCCCTTTAAAAACAATAGAATATAACAGATTGCAGTGAGATCTTCATTAGTTAATTCATCGTAATCCATAAAGTGGTTGAATTTTCTATATATTTCCACTATATCGCCTGTGTTTAAGTAAAGCAAAGATTTCTTTAATTCCATGCTATCATTTAGCAAGTTTTGAAATTCTTCTTTTACTTTAAATTCAAATTCAACATCCAAATAGTTAATTTTGCTTTCATCTAATTTCTCTTTAGTTTTTTTCCAAATGGCATTTCTCTCTTCACGAATTTTAGGAAACAGGATCCTCTTTATCCTCATGATCCTCCTTGAAATAGGGAGATAGCTAAAATGGTTAAAATATAAATCCATCAATTCTTCTTTTGTCATTATGATGTTATTCCTAAGCACAACATCATTAAATAAAAAATTATCCTTTTCAAACTTTTTTAAAAAGCTATCCAGATCTTCTTTAAAATTTTTGGAATTTTTATAAACAATTCCTTGCTTAAACTTCTCATCTTTGAGGATTTTTTCCATATAATCAGATAATAGCATCATTTTTGGAATATAAATTATATCCCTTACAAATTCAAAGAAAGTCTGCTGTATTATGCCTGCTTCACCTAGAGAAGGAAGGACATCCTTAATATAATCCATAAATATTCTATTAGGTCCTAAAATTATGACTTTATCTTTTAAGAGATCTCTATAAGTATACAATAAATATGCCACTCTATGGAGGGCAATGGTGGTCTTTCCGCTTCCTGCAACTCCGTCTATTATACAAGTTTCTTCTCTTTTAAATCTTATTATTTTATCTTGTTCTTCTTGAATGGTAGATATAATATCCTTTAGTTTAGAAGAAGTGTTTTGACTTAAAGCTACTTTTAATATTTCATCTTTTATCTCAAGTTCTGAGTCAAACATTCCAATCATTTTGCTCTTTTTAATGACAAATTGCAATTTAGAAATAACATCCACATAGAATTCTTTTTTATTTGGAGCTAAATAAGAATTTGCTCCAATCTTTGATGAATAAAATAGAGAACAAATTGGAGCTCTCCAATCGACGATCAAGGGCATATCGTAATTTTTGGGGCTTAGTCCAAATCTACCTATATAAAAATTTTCTTCATCAAATCCATCTTCTATGAAAAAAACCTTACCAAAGTAAGGCGATTCTTTCAAAATGTTAGCTTCTTTAATCTTTCGATCGATAACATTAAAACTCTCTTCATAGGCATATCTAGCATGATCAAAATATTCGATTAACTTATCTTCATCAAATTTAAATTCGTCTAAATTCTGTTTTCTGATGTCAACTATTTGGTCAGAAAGTGCCTTTCTTTCATCTATATAAATATTTATCTCTAAATCAATTAATTTCAAAACTTCATTAAGCTTTGATTTCTCAAATTCCAAATCCATAAACTAAAGTCTCCTTAAAATTATAACTTTGATATCCTATTAAATGGGAAGATAATAAATTGTCCCTTGCCTTCTATATATTTTGCTTCTATATATTTTACTTTCCAGTATCTAGCATCATTAGAGTTACCTCTATTATCTCCTAAGAAAAAGAACGTGCCAGCTGGTACATCATAGTCCCCACCACCACCACCAGGATTTTGAACATAGTTTTCTGCTAATTTTTCGCCATTTACAAATACAGTACCGTTATTATCGATGTGAACTTTATCTCCTGGTAGACCTATTAATCTTTTTACTAATATTTCATTTAATTCTTCAGATTTAAATATTACAACATCTTGTCTCTTTAATTTATCTGTATTGTAAACTCTGGTTACAATCCCTAAATCTCCTATATGTATGGTGGGGTACATGGAAGAGGAAGGAACTCTCATGATGAAAAAGACATATCTATTTATTAAGAAAGAAGCTATAATTGCTATTACAATCGGTATTATCCATTCATAAATAAAGCTTTTCACAGGATTTTTTGCTACATGTTCAGAACTCATATTATTTCCTCGCTAAATATTATTTCGTAATCAAGTGTATTTGCATACTATTATACACTTAAAACACCATAATATCTATAAAATAAAATTCCTAAACCCCATGAAAAATTTAGAATATTAATATATACTAAAATATTACTGTAACGAGGAAAATTTCCCTTTCAAATAATCGATATAGTATTTTGGATTAAATTCTTCCCCTGATATTTCTTTTAAAAATTCTTTAGATGTCTTTAATTTTCCATATTTATGAATATTTTCTCTTAAATATTCGTTTATCTTAGAAATATTTCCTTGAAGCAAACATTCATTTATATCTAAAATTTTGCTGATTCCATAAGCAAATTGACTGGCATAAGCGTTCCCAAGGGCATAGCATGGGAAATAACCAAAATATCCTTGTGAAAAATGAATATCCTGAAGTATACCATCGGAAAATCCAGTAGGTTTAATTCCTAAATACTCATATAGTTTTTCATTCCAAATTTCAGGAAGATCAGAAATTTTTACCTTATCTTCAAAGATCAATTTTTCAATCTCATATCTTACTATTATATGGAATGGGTATGTCAGTTCATCTGCATCAATTCTAATTAAAGAAGGTTTTGATTTATTTATGCATTTATAAAAATCATCTAAAGAGACATCTTTTAAGTTATCCCAATAAAGTGTTTGAAGTTTATCATAAATCGGTATCCAAAAGTTCTTGTTTCTTGCTAATATATTTTCATACAATCTTGATTGTGATTCGTGCATAGCCATGGAATATCCAGTGCCAACAATAGTAAAAGTTATTTCATCGCTGATACCTTGCTCATAAAGAGCATGACCCGTTTCATGAGCAGTTGTGAAAATAGACGATAAAAAATTATTTAAATAATAATGTGTAGTGATTCTGACATCTTTATTTGAAAATCCATAAGTAATGGGATGTGCTGATTCCTTTAAGACAGCTCTTTGATAATCCAGCCCTAAATATCCGGATATAAATCTAGAAAATACCTTTTGCTTATCTATATCATAAGCTTTTTTCTCAAAATCAAAGGTAGGATTTTCCTTTTCAGCTATCCTTTTGATGACAGGTATCAGTTCATCCTTTAAATTGTTGAAGAATTTATCCAAATCTTCTACAGTTATGTCCTTTTCATAGTCCCCTAACAGAGCATTATAAGGATGTCCTCCAATTCCAAGGTGTTGGATGAATCTTTTTTTGTAATCGATGGTCTTTTCTAAATAAGGCTGGAATAATTTAAAATCGTTCTTTTCTTTAGCTTCTTCCCA
>WQUF01000327.1 GCA_009785875.1 Oscillospiraceae bacterium
CAAGGTTTATCTTTAAATGATATTATTATTTTTTGAATTTTATTCATAATTTACTAAATTTAAAATTATATTTAGTATATATTATTTATGCATATATAGCTTTTAAAAAGATAAAATATAATTTAGGGTATTTTAATACATTAGAAGAAGCAGTAGAAGTCCGCAAACAGGCAGAAGACAAGCTTTTTAAACCATTTATAAAGTGGTATGAAGAAAATTATGTTAATAATTTAGCAAATGATAAAAAATGAAACTGTTTTCCATTGTTGACACTGATAATTTTAAATGGTAGAATTCTTCTATTTTATAAGCATTTTTATTTTTTTAAGAAGGTGATATTTATGAGTGAAAATTTACATTTTGAAACTCTACAATTAAGAGGAGGTCAAAAGTCCGATCCTACTACTGGTGCAAACACTGTGCCTATTTATCAAACATCTGCCTTTGAATTTAAGAGCACTCAGCATGCAGCTAATTTATTTTCTCATACTGAAGAAGGTAATATTTATACAAGGATAATGAATCCAACCACAGATGTTTTAGAAAAAAGAATGACTCTTTTAGAAGGCGGATCAGGAGCCCTTGCAGTTTCTTCCGGCTCCAGTGCTATTTTTTATACAATCCTTACCCTTGCAGGTTCAGGAGATGAAATAGTTGCAGCTTCAACTTTATATGGTGGCACTTATGCTCTTTTTAAGAGTACATTGAAGAGATTTGGAATAACAACAATATTTGTGGATCCAGAAGATGTTTCAAATTTCGAAAAAGCTATAACTGATAAGACTAAAGCTATGTTCATAGAGACCATTGGAAATCCCAGCATTAACCTCATCGATATAGAAAAAGTAGCAGAAATTTCTCATAAGCATGGAATCCCTCTCATTGCAGATAATACATTTGGAACTCCATATCTTATAAATCCATTTAAATTTGGAGTGGATATCGTTGTTCACTCTGCAACTAAATTTTTAGAAGGTCATGGGACCAGCATTGGTGGTATTATAGTAGATAGCGGTAAGTTCGATTACGCAAATGGAAGATTTCCTGAATTTACCACTCAAAGTGATAGCTATTTTGGAGAAAAGGCTTTTATAACGAAAGCTAGAGCTGAGCTTCTTAGAGATACTGGAGCGTGCATTAGTCCATTTAATTCATTTTTAATTCTCTTGGGTATTGAGACTTTATCTTTGAGAGTTGAAAGACAAGTTTATAACACTAGAAAGATAATCGAATTTTTAAAAGCTCACGATAAAGTTAATTGGATCAACTATCCTGAGCTTGAATCCTCAAAGTACTATTGTCTTTGCAAAAAATATTTCCCTAAAGGCTGTGGTTCCATATTCACTTTTGGTGTTAAAGGAGGTCTTGAAGCAGGAAAGAAGTTCATAGAAAGGTTAAAGCTATTTATGCATGTAGCAAATGTAGCAGATCAAAAATCCTTAGTAATTCACCCTGCATCTACCACTCATTCCCAATTAACCGGAGAAGATCTGATAAAAGCAGGTGTTACAGAAGATATGATAAGAGTATCTGTTGGATGTGAAAATGTTGAGGATTTAATAGATGACTTAAAACATGCTCTAAGTTTTTAGAAAGGGAATAAAAATTATGCCGATAAATATACCTCACGCCCTCCCCGCTTTTGAAGCCTTAGAGAAGGAAAATATCTTTGTAATGGATCAAAATAGAGCTATGCATCAGGACATTCGCCCCTTAAGCATAGCGATATATAATTTGATGCCATCTAAGATCGATACGGAAACTCAGCTTTTGAGAGTTTTAGGAAATACGTCGCTTCAAATCGATATAACACTCATTAATCCATCGAATCACTATAGTAAAAATACTCCAATAGAACATTTAGAAGCATTTTACCAGAGCTTTGACGATGTTAGGAATAATAAATTTGACGGTCTCATAATAACAGGAGCTCCTGTAGAGACTATGGATTTTGAAGAGATTGATTATTGGGACGAGATGAAAGAGATAATGGATTGGAGCAAGAAAAATGTTTTTTCTACACTTTACATCTGCTGGGGAGCTATGGCAGGGCTTTACTACCATTATGGAATTAAAAAATATATAACTAAGGAGAAGGTCTTTGGCGTGTTTAGCCACATTAAGACAAAAGACAATGTTAAGCTTTTAAGAGGATTTGATGATGTGTTTTATGTTCCTCATTCAAGGCATACTGAAATTAGAGAAGAGGAGATCGATTCTATAGGTGATATCGAGCTATTATCTAAATCTCCTGAAGCAGGTGTTTATATCGTATCTTCAAAAGATGGGCGTCAAATATTTGTAATAGGTCATGGTGAATATGATAACGAGACCCTTAGAAAAGAATATTTAAGGGATAAAAACAAAGGCTTAGAGATTCAGATCCCTAAAAACTATTTTAAAGATGATGATCCTTCAAATAGCCCCATAGTCACTTGGAGGAGCCATGGAAATCTTTTATATCAAAATTGGCTTAATTATTATGTTTACCAAGAAACTCCTTATGATTTAAAATCTATACACTAGGAGGTTTTTATGAAAATCAGGGAAATCTTCAAAGAGAAAAAGCTGACCATATCCTTTGAAATATTTCCACCAAAGACGAGTTCTACGATAGAGAGCATCTATGATTCCATTGAAACTCTTGCATCACTAAAGCCAGATTTCATAAGCGTTACATATGGTGCAGGTGGATCAAATTCAAAATTAACTCTTAACATAGCTTCAATCGTTGAAAACAAATACCAGGTGAACTCTCTTGCCCATTTAACTTGCGTAGGAGCTTCGCAATATAGCATAGATGAGACGCTAAAATTCATGCAAGAGAATAACATTGAAAATGTACTCGCTTTGAGAGGAGACATTCCAAAGGATTTTGCAGGGGAATTGTTTAAAGATTTTTCTCATGCATCAGACTTAATTTATTATATTAAAGACAAAACTAATATGTGCGTTGGAGGAGCATGTTATCCAGAGGGGCACGTTGAAAGCCTTTCAGAAAACATGGATATTAAAAACTTAAAATTAAAAGCTCTAGCTGGCTCAGATTTTTTTATAACTCAACTATTCTTTGACAATTCATTCATCTATAAGATGGAAGATAAGCTAAACCTATTAGATGTGGATATTCCAATAATAGCTGGAATAATGCCAATAACAAATAAAAAACAGATCATGCGCATGGCTGAATTATCTGGCTGCAGCATTCCTGAAAAATTAGGCAGGATTTTAAACAAATATGAATATAATCCGGATGCACTTAGAGACGCTGGTATTATCTACGCTTGTGAGCAAATATTAGATTTAATTACGAGCAATAAGATAAAAGGAATTCATATTTATACTATGAACAAGCCAGAAATTGCAAAAAGGATTTTAAACAATATATCCACACTGAGATGAAGAGAGAAGATATATTAAGATATTTAAAATCAAAGGGCATGAAGAATCCACAAATTGAAGGTTTAATAGATGAAGTCATAGATGAGGTTAAAAAAATAGCAACGCCAAAATATATTTATGGTTTTTATGAGATTGAAAAAACTGAAAATATTCATATACTAAACACAAAGGTATATATCGAAAGCTCAAACTTAATGAATCATTTAAAGGATTGTGATTCCATTGCAATAATGGCAGCCACATTAGGCATGGAAGTCGACAGAGTTATAAGGATAAACGAAAAAATAGATCTAACAAAGAGCGTAATAACGGATGCTGTGGCAACGGCTTATATCGAAGAGATCTGCGATGAAGTTCAAGAGAAGATAAGGATTGAATCTGGAGTTAAAATTACCAGCAGATTCTCACCTGGTTATGGAGATCTAAAAATTGAGACTCAAAAGGATATTTTACCTCTTATAAATGCTCATATGATTGGTTTAACGTTGACTAAATCTATGATGATGATTCCGAGAAAATCTGTTACTGCTTTTATAGGTCTCTGCGAAAGTGATATTAAAACTAAATCTAAATGTGAAACTTGCTGTGAAAGAGAAACTTGTGTATATA
>WQUF01000328.1 GCA_009785875.1 Oscillospiraceae bacterium
CTACTGATATCACAAACACCACTAATGCTACTGATATCACAGACACTACCAACACAACTTATATCAACATTTTAATGCCAATACTCAGTGTTACTCCAAGCACTATCATCGATCAAGGTTCATCATTTGATTCAAAGAGTTTAATCTTAGAAGCAAAAGAAACAATTGATTCTTTGGATGCTTTGGATGCAATAGATAAAGTTTTAATAGAAGGCACTGCGGATACTTCTACTGTTGGAGCATATATAATAAGCTTTACTTTAACTAATACCCTTGGGTTTACTGTAAATGCAACTTCAACAGTAACAGTACAGGGTTCTGATACTGTTGTAATCGGGGATGTAGCTATAACTGCTAGTAGTTTTTCAGTACCGACCTATAGTCACGCATTAAGCCTTACAGATGAAGAAATATTAGCACTTGCAGGTGTTAAGTCCTGGCATGTAGGGACGGGAACGGATTTGACTAATAATATAGTAATTGAAAGACAGGATTTAGTAAGCACATTAGGAGTATATAGAATAGCAATTTGGGTTGATATGTTGCCAACAACAATTGGTTTAAATTCAAACGGTAACCTTTGCATTATCATTGAAATTATTATAACAGACATCCTCCCTACTACTGGAGAAATCATGAATAGTCCTTCAATATTTGAGCTCATATCACCAGTTTCAATTTTATCCGGTTTATTGCTAATTAATTATTTAAAAAAGAAAAAACAATAAGCATTTTAACAAACAGCTTCATATAATTAAATGAAGCTGTTTGTTTTGTTAGGGGGATTGGCTTAGTTCTTATCCATATATTGCAATTAAATACTATAAAATATAAAAAACATGGTATATAATTTATAATTTCGACAAAAATATTTATTAAAGAATACAAAAATCTAAGGATGGATAAGCAAATGAAAAAAAAGTATAATTTTTTTAGAAAAACTATTTTGTTAACAATTGGATTAACTCTGTTATTTGGAATTAATGAAAAGATATTTGGAGAGACGTTTAATTCTGTATTAGATTATGCAACAGGTTCAGATTTTTCTGTAGTCATAGATGAAAATGGTGACATCTTTTCCTGGGGATCAAATGAATATGGTCAATTAGGCAATGGAACCACTGAGTTTAAACTTGAGCCTAATAGGATATTTACAGCTGATGATGGAGATATTTTACCCAAATTTTCCAAAATCGATGCTGGATTTGGAGTAGTTTTAGCTATAGATATCCATGGAGATATCTGGGTTTTTGGAAACAATGAAACAGGTCAATTAGGCATTGGAAACGATAATATGAATATATATAGACCATATAAAGTAACTGTTTCTAATAAAGGATCTGCTTTACCTAAATTCGCAAATGTTAGAACAGATTATTTAACATCCTTTGCAATAGATACAAATGGAGATTTATGGGCATGGGGGGATGAGTATTCTGATGCACCTGAAAAGATCGATGGAATATCAAATATTAAAGATGTTGCAATAGGAAATAAAGTATTCTATGCTCTAGATAACTTTGGAAAGCTCTATAATTTAAGCAATGGTATTGAAATCAAGACTAATTCCGGAAATGATCTGCCTATTATAAATCAAGTTTCCTTATGCGATGACTCTTTATTGATCCTGGATGAGAACGGTAAATTATGGAAAATAAAAAACGATATCTTAGAATTTGAAGAATCAGAGATTTCATTTGGAGTGGATGAAGATGTTACAGTAGTTCTACCAAAATTTATATTCTTATCTAAAAAGTCAGTTATTGATGAAGAAGGAAATATCTGGTCTATAAGGGGCAGCGATTTACCAACCAAGATAAAGCCTGAAGATGAAAAAACAAAATTTATAAGCATCGATACATCTTTAAACCATGGGAATAGTTTTACTTTAGCTTTAGATAATAATAAATATATTTGGTCTTTAAGTAATAATTCAAATATTATTAAAGCAATAGGAAGGCAAGATGAATCTTTGGAAGAGCCTATTTTGGTTTATTCTAATGAAGTGGAAGATAATCTTGAACCTAAATTAGAAGAAGTGAATAATGAATCTAAATTAGAAGAAGTGAACAATGAACCTAAATTAGAAGAAGTGAATAATGAACCTAAATTAGAGGAAGCAAATACTGAAAATATAGATAAGCCTCTATCCGATAGCATTACTTTGGTACCTGACGAGGACGATACTATTAAAAGCATAGATGAAACCGCAACTGATACAGGGTCTACCTTAAAAATTACAGATATTAATATTACAGTTGAAGAATTAAAAGTCCCTGTTGTGAATATGGTATCTGAAAATGATACTATTATTAGAGGTAAAGGAACACCTAATGCTACAATAAGCATGACCTTTAAAGATGATAAAAATATTATTGTTAAAACAAAAGTTAGAGATGATGGAACATGGGAACTATCTGTACCTCCCGATACCAGCATGAAGGGAGAAATATTTGCTATGCAAGAAGATGATAAAGGAAATGTGAGCCCTAAACTTGATATTTTTGTAAAAACTGAAAAGACACTTATAATGGGCGATATTGCTATGAATGTTGATGATTTTAAAACAAGCATTTCCGATATAGAATCATTGACCGATGCAGATGTAATTAAAAACTCAGGGCTTAAGGCGTGGAATGTACAAACTGGAGAAAATCTCATAAACAAAATAAAAATTGATAAATCTGCTATTAAAAAACAGCCAGGTACATATCCAATCGCTATTAGTGTCGATATTCTATCTGCTGTTTTAGGGAAAGATGCTTCAAATCAAGATGCTGTAATTGTACAAATGACTGTTGGAGAAAATACTTTACCATATACTGGAGAATATTTTAAAAGTAATAACTTAAAAGTACTTGAAAAGGCAATAACTTTTAAGTATAATAATTATTGGGATCAACATTAAATGTTAAAATTATTCCAAACGATTATAGCTTTAGAATAAGAAAGAATCTCTTGTATAAGTCATGATCTAGCTATTTATCCCTAATGGTAGGAGGAAAACTAAAAATGTATGACATTATCTTTTATAAGGATAAGAATGGCAAAAGCCTGATAGCAGATTATTTGCGAGAATTAGTTGCGAAGAGAGATAAAGACAGCCGAATAAAAGCAAATAAGATTAATGACTATATTGAGTACTTAGCAAGAGAAGGTCAAAATGCCAAAGAGCCTTATGTTAAACATCTTGATGGCGAAATATGGGAACTTAGACCGATAAGGGACAGAATATTATTTGCAGCATGGGACGATAATAAATTTGTACTCCTTCACCATTTTGTAAAGAAAACGCAGAAAACTCCTCAGAGAGAACTGGATAAAGCTAGAAGTAATTTAGCCGATCTTAAAGAAAGGGGTGATATAGATGGATGAAACGACACAATATGAAAAAGAACTCGCACAAGCTAAAGAAAACTTAGCCGACTTGCAAAAACGAGGCACAGATGCAATAGGAGAAAGCTGGAATGAATTGAGAAAAGAACTCTTCACGTTAGAGGAAAATGTTGCCAGTGACCTTAGAGTAGCTATTATGATCGAACTTGTACGAGCAAGAAAAGAACGTGGTATATCTCAAAAAAAGTTAGAAGAATTAAGTGGCGTCAAACAACCAATTATAGCCCGCATGGAGCTAGGGAACACAAATCCCCAGATTGATACTATACTAAAGGTTTTAGTTCCTCTAGGAATGACACTTGCAATAGTGCCATTAGAAAAATAAGGAATATTATCTAATTCACGAAATATAAGAGCGTTTTAAAACTTCTTAATGAAAAAAGAAAGAACGCAAATAAAGTGGCTGTTGCAAAACTAAAAAATAGTATGCAACAGCCTCTTGGCTCTTACTCAGATTTGGGTACATTTAAACTGATAAACTGAGTTTTATCACTTAAAACTGTCACCGTGACACTTAAGGATTAAACCTGTTTTAAAAAATACCCAATGTTGCGTAAGAACCGCCTCTTTAGCTATATTCTAATTTTAAAATTGGCTTTTAGAATATCTCACAGTAATAATTAAAACCTGTTTTTGCTCTTCGTTTATTCGGTATACGATAGTAAAATTTTTAAAAAAAAGTTGGCGGTAGCCTTTACCTGCATATACACCAGTTTTACGAAGTGAACCACGTTTTGGCAATTGCTCTAAACTAAAAATTACTTCTTCCAATGAATCAATTAGCTTTTGGGCTGTTTCTGGTTCAAGCAAAAACTCAGAGACATAAGTATATATATTATCTAAATCAAAATACGCTTTAGAAAGCAACTTAACTATATACTTATCCAAAATGTTTTCTCCTCAATGAAGTGAGAGCTTCCCTAGCATCTATCAGCTTACCATCAACAGCATATTCCGCTTCTGATTCTTCAATAGCATTATCTAACTCGCAACCATCAAGTATAGATTCATAAGTTTCTATACTCATTATAACTAAATCCCCATATCCATTTTTAGTAATAAAAAGCGGTTCTTTTTTCGCATGGCATAAGTCTGATATCTCAGTTGTATTTCTTAAGTCTGTAATAGGTCTAATCTGTGGCATAAAATGACCTCCTATTATTTACTTTGTGTATAATTATAGCATTATTATGTACAAAAATCAAACATTATTTGAATTAAAATAAATGTATTAAAAACCTCGTGATATAATAAATTTATAAAAATTTAAGTTCTATTTTACCATTTTAAGAATAAAATATAATGCCTCCGTCAGAAATGATGTAGTATTTTGCTCAATAGTCTTAGAAACAGCTGGCGCAAGATTATTTTAAATATTTTTGCACCAGCATTTTTCATTGACAATGTATGAAAAAAATAAATGAGTGGTTTTTGATATTGATTAAATATGAGCTATCAGGCTATAATATATTTATAAAGACTCGGTATTATAAAATATAAATTACCCATTTGATATGGAGGAAAACGATGGCAAAAGCAAGAAAAATTTCAAGTTCAAAAAAACAGATAGATATAAAAGCAATAACATTTCACAATAAGGACGTGCTTCTAAAATTTCTAGGTGAAAGATATAGAGACAAGTCGTTAAAAGTATATGGATTAGATTTACCACGCATTGTAAGGATGCTTCCTTCGAACCTCCCAGTGGTAAGTGCAAACGAAAGAAAATCCGATAACATTTTTTTGTTGGAAGATGACTCGATACTTATTATAGAGTATGAAACTCATGTAACTTACATTAATCTGATTAAATATGCTCATTATGGATTCAGGGTTTGCGAAGCTTACAACAAAAAGAAATTGCACAAAGTTAATCTTGTTGTTGTATATACTGGTGAAGTAGAAGAAGCACCAAGCTCATTGGATTTAGGTTGTATTCATTTAAGTTTTATTCAAGTATTTCTATCAAAATTCAATGGACAAGAGATGTATGAGGATCTAAAGAGAAAAATAGAAACGGGTGAAAGATTATCTGAAGAAGATCCTATGAGGTTTATTTTGTTACCGCTTGCTAAAAATGATGACAGGCAGAAAGCTTTAGAAAATGCAATAAAGCTTGCAAAAGAAATAAAGGATGAAGAAATACAAAATTTTGTTTTAGCAGGGATTATAACAGCTGCAGATAAATTCATAAGTGAAGAAGAGTCAAAAAATGTAAGGGAGTGGATTAGCTTGACTAAAGTGGAGAAAATAATCGAAAGAGAAAAAATAGAAGAATTAAATAAAAAAGATGAGATAATTAAACAAAAAGACATAGAGATAGTAGATATACAAAACAAACTAACAAAAGAAAAAGTAGAAGCTATCAAAGAAGCTATCAAAAAAACAGAAGAAAAAAGTAAGAAAGAAACGGCTCGGAATTTACTTTCTGATAATGTGGATACACTAATTATTATGAAAGCTACAGGATTAGAATATGCTGAAATTCTTAAGCTTAAAGAAGAAATTTTAGATAAAAGCCTTTAATTTTAAACTAAAGGCTTTTAAAATATAAAAGGAATTATTCTTTTTGTCTTTTCCATATAAATTTTATAAGAATCACCCATTTCCATTAGGAGCTTATCTTCTTCTTTTATTATTCTATACCAATAAGCTGCAATGGTGATAATTAATATTACTAAAAGAATAAAATCATTTTGTGATGCGAGTCCAGCTCCAATCCATGTAATAATTGAACCTAAATAGCCAGGATGCCTGATAAAATGGTATAAGCCCGTCGATATAACTTTTTGATCTTCTGTAACAACTAAAGATTTTGTATAATATTTACCAAGCTGAAGGTTTGCAAGGATTCTAAGAAAAAACCCAATTAACATGAACACTATACCAAGCACACCCATCGCAGCATTATTTTTATTGTGAAATATCATAAAAATTATATTTATAAAGAGCAAAATCATATTTAATCCATAACAAAAGCCTAAAATAAAGCTACTTTTATCAGACTTCGCATTAAATTCTTTTGCCACAGATCCAAAGCGAAGCTTATTCTCAAGGAACAAAAAAATTATAAGTAAACATAAAGCTATAATTGAAGTTAACATGATTTATCCTCCATTTCTTTATAAATCAACTAAAGTAAAAATAATTTATATTGTAGAAATAATTTTTTCATTTCTTACTTCTAAAATTTTCTCTCTAAATATATACTCCTTACCGCCATTTTCATCATACCATTTTTTTATCTGCTCTATGTGGGATTTGTCACTTCTAATCAGAGATTCGATCTTCTGATAATCTTCTTCACTCAAATATTCCCAAATTGCAAAGACTTCCCAAGTTCCATTATTATTATCTTTCATAAATCGTCCAACAAGTTTTGAACCATACTTCATCTGATTTGGAAGATTAATTTCAATAAAAAGTTGATTAAATCTATCCAGAAAATCAGATTTCACAATATAAAATTTTCGCCTATAAAACATACTTATTCATTCCCTTACGTTAAAAAATTGGAACAACACCGCTTGAATACCACTAAAGCTAAGATTTTGAAACATTGAATATAAATCGCATATCTTTGAAAAGTTTGATATTGATACCAATTACTATTTGCCTGATTATATTATACTAGTTTTTCACCCATAAAATATTCCATACAGATTTTATAGCCCGCCTTGCCATACATATGAACTATCTGTGTGTAGGTATAACCTATAAAAGCACGGCTCAATCCTATGTCTTTTAGATATTTTGTACCTAGAAGTACCATATTTGTCGCAATTCCCATATTCCGGTATTTTTGAATTGTTGCTGTAGCACCCACACTTCCCATATCTTCAAGAAAATTTATATTAAGCATAATGGCTCCCAACACCTCCTTATTCTTTTCGGCAATAAGAATAAGTTCATTCGAATCTTTCTGATATAAATCTTCGTTCTGATAATACTGTATAAAACTTTTATCAGCGTCAGATACACAGATTAGAATGCTATCAAGGTCATTTATTTCAGCCCATCTATATGTAATTCCGTTTATCGTATCACCTATAGAGTGCTCATTATATGAAAAATCTTCTAACATTTGATCCATATCATAGCATCCGGTATCACCCCAAGAATGAATATAACCTCGTTTTTGAAAGAAAAGATGAGCACCGTCGTTCATTGGTATACCCGGCATAATATATTCTTTTCCTGCGCCAACAATAATTCTTTTATAGCCATTATCAGCTATATATTTTTCTATTGAACCAGTAAATCTGTGCCAACACCCCGATCTCGGAAATGTTTATCAACGCATAGTAAATATATAGTATTGTTATTAATAACAGAAATGCCGATTAATGTGTTGCAATCTTTACGAAGTATGATATTGTTTTTCTTATCTCCGAGTATATCTTTAACTTTTTCTTCACTTCTCACGATATAAGGCAGGTTACTTTTATAAAGATTATATATTTCGTTAATCATATTCCCACCCCTTTTTCCAAAATCTAATTTATTTCTTTTTCTTTGGTTTGTTCTTTTTGTTATTGTTATTACTATTTTTATCTATAGGTTTGACCGTATTCTTAGTTTGCTGAGCCCTCTCAACTTTATATTCAGGAATATTGACATCTATATCTATAGGAACGTTATTTTTTTTAACATTTTCATAGTTTTCAGGGAAAAGCGTTGGCAGCAAATCTCTTTTAATGATCTTATGTGTATTTGAAAAATCCTCTTTCTTATATAAAACT
The DNA here is from genome assembly GCA_009785875.1 of Oscillospiraceae bacterium. Taxonomy (GTDB): domain Bacteria; phylum Bacillota; class Clostridia; order Clostridiales; family Clostridiaceae; genus WQUF01. The sequence goes on from WQUF01000328.1 coordinate 8,139, forward strand.
TGAACCGATGGATCATTTTTAGGCTCATCTTCCTTAAAATTTTTCTCAGGAAAAAGCTCCTTTAAAAGATCTCTGCTCCTGCCAGTAATAATGGTATTATTCATAATGTCATGAGGATCATTTTTATCTTTTAAATCCTCTTTTATTATTTCTTTATTTTTATCTCTTAAATCCTCTTTTACTATTTCTTCATTTTTATCTCTTAAATCCTTTTTTACTATTTCTTCATCTTTATCTTTTAAATCCTCTTGTACTATTTCTTCATCCATTAAAGTAGCTGCTTGCTCATCAAAGTTTTTATGTACATCCTCGGCTTCAAGTTTTTTCTCATTAACTCTTTCTACATCTAATTTTTTCTCATTAGCTGATTCTTTTACTCCTTCTGATTCTTTCTCACTAACTAAATCCCTTACTTCCACTGTACCGTCTTTTTTGATTAAAATATTCTTTAAAAGACCCTTAATATTAGTTGTGGTTTCAAAAATAGAATCTTTTAAAGTCTTCTTATTTTTAGCATCTTCAGAAAATAGCTCTTTCAATAGCTCCTTATTTTGAGAATTGTTTACCATAGCTTCATTTTGTGGTTTCAAATCCAAACTTGGTAGTTTTGCTTCTTCTTTTACTGTTTCTTCCTTAACTGGAATGACTTTAATGTCCTCTATATTAACAGTTTTAATCACATCATCGTCAAAGAAAACTTCTTTTTCAACAGGTTTCTCTGGAGCTTCTTTTTCTTCATCTTCATTAAACAAAATCTTTATAAGTTCTCCTCTTGCTTCTTTTTCTTCAGTTTTTTTATTTTCTTCATAGGCAATATCTATTTGACCGTGAATCGTTGTCATGAGCTCTTCAATCTGAATCACTGATATAGGCTGTGTTACGCTCAGTACTTCGTTCTTATTTGCTTTATAATCTTCAATCAATAATGTACCCTCAGCCATGAGCATATTTTTACCTGTATTTAAAAGTTTCGATTCACCTTGAAAAGAAATCGCATTTTTAGGGCAATAATCACTGCATAATCCACAGAAAACACAAGTTTTTGCATCAAATCTATAAGTAACTCTCTTTCCACCTGGAGTGTTTTCAATAAAGTTTGATATAGATTGGGGAGTGCACACTTCCATACATTTTTTACAATCGATACATTTATTTGGATTAAATGCTATGCTTCCTCTATAAGTCTTTGATACTTTATTTAGATCATTTTTTACATTAGATCTTTTAAAAATATTTGCTATAGCATATTTAATGTATGTTACATTCATTTAACCAGTTCCTCCCTTCTCTTATTTAAAAGATTGCCTGCTTCTAAAATGCTTTCTAAAATAGCATTCGGTTTAGGAGGACAGCCAGCTAAATTAATATCCACATTTATCCACCTTGAAAGAGGTCCCTCCACTGCATAACTATCGCTAAACACTCCACAGCTTAAAGAACAGGTTCCAACAGCTATAATTGCTTTAGGATCAGGAATCTTAGTTAATATATCTAAAACTCTATCTTTGCTCTTAGAATTTAATGTTATGCAGCCTGTTACTAAAATTATATTAGCTTGATTTGGATTATTGATAAATTTTATTCCATACTTTTCCACGTCAAATTTCGATCCAAGTATGGATTTAATCTCTACATCACACCCACTACAAGACCCCGTCCTTAAATGAAATACCCAAGGAGATTTAATTTGGCTTCTTTCAACTAATTTTCTAAGCATGGTTCCTCCTACTTTCTATAATTTAAAATACACTAATATTAAGCTAATTACTGATAAGATCGTTGGTATTTTTATTAAAAAACTCACAGCTTGTTCAATTCTTACCCTTGTAGTTATTGTCTTTACAAAAGATACGGATATCACTATAACTACAATATCTAATATATAAAAAATAATTATATTTATTATATCAAAGGATGAAACTTTAAATGTAAAAAACAATGTGATAAATATAGATGATATTATAACAAAATTCACTGCCTTTGTAAATTTTACAACTCCAAGCAATAGTCCGCTAAAACTTGAAGATATGCCCCCAAACATTTCATTATTGGAATCGTACATGTCAAAAGGCGATACTCTAAGTATAGCTGGTATCAATAATAAATACGACAATGCAGCTGGTATCATAGATAGTTTTTTTATAAGCGGTCCATTTTGTATTTGATATTCATATACAAATTTAAGCGTTAAAAAAAATTTACCTTCATTCCCTTGATTTACCTTGCATATCACTGATGTGAATATAATTACAAGTGGTAGGCTAAAGGATACGAGCATCACAATAGCTCTCGATATGTTTAACCCAGAAAATCTATTTCCAGAAGCAACTTGCGCAAATATTAATGATATAATAGGAAACAGCATAAGTATCAATATAAATATTATATCAGATGAATCTCCAAAGATGAAATATTTGCTAAAAATTGGAATATACATCTGTAGAAGGAGGGACGTAAACATGGATAATATTGGTGCTATAAAAAATATCGATTTAAAAGCACAAGGAGGAATAGTTATCCCTTTTGAAGAAAATTTTATAAAATCATAAATAGGTTGGAGAATGGAGCTCCCAATCCTTTGCTGCATCCTCATATACACTTTTTCTTCTAATCCTTCTAATATAAAGCCAAAGAGCGATATAAATATGACTCCAGGAAATATTAATATATATATTATAAATTTGAGAGTTTCTATGAAAATCATGTTTATCCTCCTAATCTAGTAAATAAAAACACATAAGCAATTAAAATCGTAAAAATAGATAGAAGTATTAAACAATAATTATTTAAACTTTCTGTCTTAAATTTTTTAAATATTTTAAAATACTTAAAGTAGTTTTTGTTTAAGCTCCAAATAAGTTCTGATGCTGTATATCCATCTACTTCTACATCTTCATCTATATCGTAAGCTGCCTCTTCCAGTTGTTTTCCATCTGCATTTTTCTTTTTAAAATATTTAATTAAAATAAAAACTAAATATATTATTATGCCTATAGCTATCAAAACAAATAGCCAGTTTAAAGGAGTTATCTCACTTCCTAAAGGTAAACCTGTATTAGGAATTGCTGTAGAATCGCCAAATGAAGATGCTTGCACAGCATGCCCCGGAACACCTCTGCTGAAATTATTTAAATAGATTTCTTTTTCATAAATATAAGCTACTGCTTTGCTTAAAAATTTATCTATGATAAATTGAGGAAATAGCCCAGTTATTATGCACATAATGCTTAAAAATATCACAGATATATTTACGCTAGTATGCATTTTAACTTTATCAAAGTCTTTTTTATTTTTTACCATCAAAACAGCATATAATATTTTTATGAGGGAAATAAATATGAGCAAAAAACATAAAAACGAGACTATCATAATAGGTGCAAATTTTGTGCTTAAAAGACCTTTATATAACATCCATTTTGAAATAAAGTCGTTAAATAAAGGAAATCCCATGATGCTGAAAATTCCAACTATAAAGCATATCACAAGCAATGAGGTTCTATATTTTATACTAGCCATTTTATCAAGATCATCTGTACCCATCATCTTTTCGAAGATCTCAGCACAAAAATACAATAGAGGAATAAAAAAAGCCATATTTAAAATTTGATATAATACGCTATATGCACCAAATTGCCTAGTAAAATTATTAGAGATGAGAGCGACTCCAATACCTAATATTACGTATCCACCCTCTGAAATCGCTATATAAGTTATGAGTTTTTTTAATTTATTTTCGTTTAAAGCTTTAATTGCACAAACTATGATGATCAAAAATCCCCATGCTATAAAAAGCCACTGAAGCTTAAAATCGCTTCCATTAAAAAGAGTAAATGAAATTCTAATAATAGCATAAATTCCAGCGATAAATGTGCCAATTACAGTAACCGAAGATGAATTAAATTCTGAATTATACTGCATCTTTGACATTATTTTATGGAAAGGCATTAGCAAAAGTTTTGCGCTGTAACCGGATAATAATAGTGCCAAAGAAGAAATAACTACTAAAGAGCTATTTGGAATTACTAAAGATCCATCAACATTAGTTTTACTAAATATGCCTATTAATCCTCCAATGTTAAAAGTCTTAAAAGAAACGTATAGTATCATCGTCCCTGTTAAAATAAACAAGCTGCTTAAAATTTGAAATATCAAATATTTAAAATTATCTGACATCTCATTTTTTCTATCATATCTTAGCAAAAAGATTTGAGCAAGCACCATCAATTCACAAGAAGCATATAATACAAATAGATCTCCGCACATTAAAAATAAAACAAGCGAGCCTACAAAAATGGTCATTAAAGAATAATACTTTCTATTTTTTTCATTTAAATTTACCATGTTAAATATGACAAAGACAAAGTATACGATGCTCATCATTATTATTAAGATCATGTTAAAGGAATCTACATACAAATTGATCCCCTTTATTACATCATTTCCATTTTCATAGTTCATGAAGGAAAATACCATGGTGGTATTACTGCGAAAAACTATATATCCCATAGAAAATGAAACCCCAACAAATAAAACCGCTATACCTATAAACAAAAATTTATGAAAATTAGAAAAGTTTTTACTATTAAAAATATTCAATAGCAAAGATCCAACAAATAGTATTGCAATCAATAGCAAAGGAAGCATATCATAAGAACTCATTTTATCACTTCCTTATGATCATTCAATTCTAACTCATTTTTATTGTTTATCCTTGAAACTATATAAAAGCAAATAGTTAAAATGAGCATCTTAATTATATCAAAAATCACAAGAGCATTTTCCATAAACGGATCTTGCACGTTTCCTATTTCCTTAATGATGAATGGCTCCTTAATTGAGGATCCAATGCTTAAAGACACGATAAATATGACGATGGAAAACCAGATTAAACAAATACCTATAATATTTTTAAACCTATCTTTTTGAAATATCAGCATAATAAACCCGAGCACAGCCATAAAAAAACAAATAAAATAATTAAAAATCACAAGTTTTCCCCCTGGTTCTCATTATTTGAAGTACAATATTTTATTAGTCTTAATAAAATACCCCCTATTCCTAAAATAATGATTATTGAAAAAAATACATTCATCGTCATCTCATTAGTAAGTTCAAATTTATCTCCACCTAAAATAAATGCTTCAAACCCATAATGAAATCCAATCTGCCAGATAAACACAAATATTATGATGATGCTAGCTATAATGCTATATGAAATATAAAAAATTTTATATAATTTAGCATATATATCTTTAAAATTCGCCATGAGCAAAAATATACTAAATTGCAGTATAAAAATCAAAGCACCACAAATGCCAAAGACTATATTGTTTTGATCCAGCATAATATATAAGCTATACACTAAGATCACAGGAGTTATTAAATAAGAATATGCCTTTGCTATATCAAATAATTTACTCTGATGCATTATCATCACCTTCTTTTTTTACAAAAAATATGCTAGACATCCCTGCTAAGCTTGTGAATATTATCATTATGACCACGATCAAATCAAAGGATCTAAAATTAGCAAAATAAAATGGAACTGGATTTTTTTCATTAATTTGTTCACTAATTGGAAGTAGATTGCTATTATATTGTATGAATCCTATGACTAAGATGGCGATCATTAAAACTACGATTAAGCTAAAACAGATCTTTTTCATCATACTGAAGTGCCTCCCCATTTTTAAACAAGAAATAACATATTAGCTGGATAAATACAGTACCGATAATAAATTCTACTATAGCTAAAGTATAAGCCTCGAGCAAAGCAAGTTCAATTGAAACCAGTATGCTCATCAAATATAAGTACAAAAGCGTGTTTAATCTTTTTTTAGAAAGCACCATGGAAACGGCCAAAATTGCTATTAAAATGAGCACTATATAATTAAAAATAAAAAAATCAATCATTTTTATCACTTTTATCACTCCCATATTCATCCAAGGTAATACCTTTTCTCTCATCCTCTTGTGAATAAGATCTTTTTAAAAGCAGACTATTTAAAAGTGGCATGGTTACAAACAATACTACTATTATGATTATCAATTTAATGAATGTTTGAATATATCCCCTAGAGAGGTTATACACAGAAAGAGCGATGAGAATAGGAAATACCCCTAAAGTGTAAATTACCATTGAGCTTTGTATCCTCTTGAATATATCTTTTCCTCGAAAAATGCCGAGGACACCTATGGCACTAAATAATATTCCCATGGAAAAAAATATATCCACAAAAATTTTAACCTTTACTTCTAAACTCAATCCTTATCACCTGCTAACCTGTTTAAAAATATTATTCCAACAAAACCTAGAATAGAAAAAATAAATCCAATATTTATTAGCACATCATTTTCAGAAAATGAACCGAGAATTAAAACAAAAACGCATATAAAAAGTTCAATATATTGAAGTGCAAGCAATTTATCTGAGAATTTAGCTCCTTTTATGAATCTGATTAAAAGTAGAAAGATAAGGAAAAATAAAGCACAGCTTAAAGAAAAAAAATCCACAAACATATTCATTTTTCACTTATCCTCCTTATCCATAACTCATGTTCCTCTTTTATCATCTCTTTAGCATCATCTATTTTATCTTCTTCTATATTGACGCAATGAACATATAGATTTTTTTTATCTTCATCCTCATCTTCTATATCAAGCACCAAAGTACCTGGTGAACCTGAAATCGCAGAAGAAAGCAAAAGTATACCATATTTAGATTTTATTTCTGTTTGAATTTTGATTATAGAGTTTCCCTTATAGTCATCCTTCAATATATGGTAAGACATTATTAACCCTCGCTTTATGGATCCATATATGAGCATCGGTATATAAAAAATTAAAAAGTAAATCCTTCTTAAATTAAAAAGCCAAAGAGGGCGGCTTGTAAACACACTACAAGTTATAATTCCAGTTATTGCGGAAAGAAGAGCACCAATTGCAATGCTATTATAAGAAAAATTATTATTATTGTTATAGCTTATTAAATACCAAATTACCATGGAAAAGATAAATGCAACTAAAAATTTTAAAAGCTTCAAATTATGAGCACCCCCTAAATAGTTATCTACCTATCAAAACAGGAAAGACAAATGTCCATACTATTTATAATAACTGGTACATCTTGTAAATCGCTGCCTTTTAAAATAGCTTCAATGGAAGGATAATTTCTAAAAGATGGTGTATTTATAGCAACTCTATAAGGAGTATCTTCTTCTCTGGATACAACATAGTATGAGAGTTCTCCTCTTGGTGATTCTACTCTTGAAAGATATTCTCCATCAGGAATTTCAAAATCTAAAAATCCTATATTCACCTTCCCTTGAGGTATATTTTTAATAGCTTGTTCAACAATACCAAGGCTTTCATCCACTTCTAAGAGTTTCACCTTTACACGGGACAAAACATCTCCAGGTGTATCTGTTATAAGATTAAAATTAAAATCCTGATAAGATGAATAAGGGTCAGAGAGCCTAACGTCAAATTTCACACCAGAAGCCCTTCCATATGGTCCTTCTACACCATAATCTAAAGCATCAGGAAGTGAAAGAACTCCAATGCCAGACAGCCTGGATTTTGCAAAAGTGTCGTTTAAAAAAAATTTAGAAATATTTTTATTGTCATCTCTTAAATCCACAACAGTGTAGCTTATTGCGTCGATATCATTTTTAAAGAAATCCCTTTTAACCCCTCCAATGATGTTAAACCCATAATAAATTCTATTTCCCATTAAAAACTCAATCAAATCCATCAACTTCTCTCTAGAAGCTGATATGGAATAAAAGGCACTTTCAAAGCCGATTGACTTTGCCATTGTTCCAAGAAAATAATAATGAGATTGTATCCTCTCAAGTTCTGCCATGATTACTCTATGATAATCAGCTCTCTTAGTCGGAACTATCCCTGCTATTTCCTCTAAAGCAAGCACATAAGCTAGAGAATGGGAAAAAGAGCATTTACCGCATACCCTCTCCACTAGGGAAAGAGTCTTTATATATTTTTTTTCAGTACAGAGTTTTTCAATTCCCCTATGATTAAATCCAATATCTATATTTGTCTCTTGAACTATCTCGCCTTTTACATTTAAAGTCAAAGAAATAGGCTCGTCTAATGTTGGATTGTGAGGGTCAAAATATACTTTATAAGACATTTAAAAACCTCCACCCTATTTTAAAATGGGATTTTCTTCTTCCCATAGCACAGGAACTGTAAATAATTTTCTTCTAAGATTTGAATCTTCTGTTAAAAACATAGGCTTTTCTTGGACTCCAATGAATTTTACAGGAATAATTTCCATAATCTCTTCTTCATAAGCGATTACAAACTTGCCAAAATAATCTTTTAAAGACACGATTTCACCATCTGCTCTGCATATATATGTTTTTACATTCTCTTTAGAAATTTCAAAATTATACACGACTTTTGAATCTCTATCGACATCCACATATCCATTAATGGACAAAAGCCTTGCATCTTCACTTTTCATATCGTTTGCCATCTTATCAACATGCTCTGAAGAAATATATTCAATGTTTATTTTATGCATAAAAACCATCCCCTTATAGCATCAAAAAAATTCGCTCTATGTTAACTAAAATATATCATATATTGTTTATCATTTCTATGGTTCTTAAAAAAATTTCATCATCTTTTGATACTTCTTTTCCTTCTCTAATTAGTTTTGAAACCATAGCTTTATTTCCATTATAATAATAGCATAATAATAGATTATTGATGGATTCAATGCTCTTTAAAGACGAATATACGATTTCAAAATATTTAATAGCTTCATTATATTGACCTAAAATAGCATGATTAAGGCCTAATTCATTTAACACATCCACAAAGGACTGATCTATAGATAATGCAATTTTCAAATAAAAGATAGCTTTTTCATTTAACTGGAGGCTTCTATATCCCAATGCGACATAATAAAGTAAAGAAGGATCGTCACTAAAATCATCCAGTAAAGGTATTAAAAGCTTCAAAGCGGAAGAAGGATCATCAAATATCTTCTCTTTTCCAAGGCTAAAATTCACAATATTAAATAGATTGTTTTTAAAATTTTCCTCTTCTTGTGTTAAAATCCCACCTAATATAATATATTCTTCTAAAGCTTTTTTTGATCCATCATAATCTTTTAAATGATGCTTTAAAAAACTCTCGTATAAATGCGAAATCATCATATCCTTTTGCTTTCCTAAATCTATTAAATCTTTCATTTCATCTATAAATTTAGTATTTTTAACAGCTAAATCAAAGCAAATAGTGAGGAGCTTGCTATAATTATCCAAAGTATCTTCTATGACAAAAAGCCCTCTTAAAAGAAAATATGCCTTTTGTATTTTCTCATCTTTAATATTATTATAGATTTCACCTTTTATAAAACTGTTGGAAGTTTTATAATTTTTTAATATTGCTAGATAGATATCTTTGTTTTTTATGTTTTCACATACTCCAAGGCAATAAAATATACCTTCAATAAAATTAGTCATGGGTAATTCTTCATTGATGATTTTTTCAGTAAAAATAGGTAGAGGGACGCATTCCTCATCTATAATAACTATGCTTTTTATAGCATCTTTTTTAATATCTAGAAAAACTAGATCATTTAACCTGTCTAAAAACTGTCCCATATTTTTCTCCAAATAAGAAGCTTTTATTATATAATATACCTTTCAGGATGTGTCTTTGTCAACCGGTAACAGGGAATAATGAATAATGAATAATGAATATTGGTTACGTAAAGAAATTCATTATGTTAAGAAACGCAATTTAAGCCTTGAAAATAAACGATTTTTAATAAAATATCTTTACATAAAAATCTTGTTATGTTATCCATAGATCATATTTTAATAAGGAGGATTGATCTATGGAAACTGACTTAAAACTGATTATTCAGGTTTGTGAACAAGAATTGATTGATCGAGAATATAGTTTCGACCATCACAAACACATAAGCGAAGCATGGGAAGAATTGTTGCAATGGACGTTAGCAAAGGGTTACAAGAGTTTTGATGAGGATATAGGTTATCAATACTGTAAAGAAGTTTTTGGTTCAACTTTTTTATCTGGCATAAAGAAAAATGACCGAGTGAAATTACGAGCCATACGTATGTTGATATCTTACCAAAAAGATGGTGATTTTGAAATTAGGACACCAACAAGGTTGATAAAGTTGACTGGACAGACTGGTAAATATATAGAAAAATATCTTCAATATTTACGCAAAACAGATCATCTATCTGAATATACTATATCAAATAAACTAAAGTATCTTTTAGCATTAAATGTCTACATTGAAGATCGCCAGATCTCGCTGGAAGATGTTACTATAGATACGTTTGCAGATTTTTATACAAATCAAAATTATACACTTGCATCAAAACATAATTGTAATTCAGCATTAAGATTATATCTGCGTTATGCTTATGATAACGGTATAACAACAAAAGACTGTTCCATCTATATATTGCCAGACAATTATAAAGAACATTGTAAGCTACCAACAACTTACAACGAAGAAGAAATTAAAAGTATAATTGGTGCTGTTGATAGAGCATCATCTATAGGAAAAAGAGATTATCTTATTCTATTATTAGCATCTGAATATGGTTGGAGAAGATCGGATATTGTAAATTTCAGCTTCGACCAGATTGATTGGGACAAAAATATAATAACCTTTAACCAGCAGAAGACTGATGCACCTGTAGTATACCCACTTCTTTCTTCAGTAGGAAACGCAATTATAGATTACCTTAAGAACGGAAGACCAGAAACTAATGTTCAGCAAATAATAGTATCAGGAGAGAGAACAAAAAAATGTAAAAAGCTAACAGGAGAAACTATTTATTCTATTGTTGCAAAATACGTAAGGTATGCAAACGTCAGCAATTGGAAACAAAAAAGGCATGGTCCACATTCATTGAGGCACAGCTTGGCTACAAATCTTCTTAAAAAGAATGTATCAATTCCAATAATAAGTACTGTATTGGGTCATCAAAATACAGAGTCTACAAAAGTGTATTTATCAATAGATAAAAATCAACTACAAAAATGTACTCTTCCAATACCTTGCCTTAAAACAGGCATTTTTGAGGAGTAGATATGAGTAGACCAATATATACAAGCATTTTTGCTAAAGAAATAAACGCATACTTAGATTATAGGGTTTCATCTGGTTTCAAAGAAAAAAATTACTGGTGTATTCTAAAAAAATTTGACAGATTTTCTACAGAGCATGCTTTAGAGACCTTAAGTTTTACAAGAGAACTTGCAGATGAATGGCTTAAAAAACGCAATAATGAAGCAACTACAACGCATTACTATCGCATCAATTTAACAAAGCAGTTTCTTATATATTTGAGTAAAAAAGGTTTTGATGTTTTTATCATCAGGGATATTGCATTCAAGAAAACACAGTTCCAACCTCACATTTATACTGAGGATGAAATTAATAGATATTTTGATGCAGTTGATACATTTGATTCTTACAGAAATAAAAAAAATAAAGTACAATATCCAGTACTCTTCCGTTTACTATATTGCTGTGGTACTCGTATTAACGAGACCTTAAGAATTCGAAAAAAGGATGTCGATCTCGGTGAAGGTATTATAAGGCTTGTAGAGACCAAAAATGGTTGCGAACGTTATATTGTACTTAGAGATGATTTTTTATCACTTATGCGTAAGTTCGCATCAAAATGCTTTTACCTGCTTAATGATGATGATTATATATTTACTTCAGTAAATGGTGGTCGACTTACAGGATATGTTATACATAAGCGTCATTGTGAGTTTCTCAAAAGAGCTGGTATTCCTTTCATAGGCAATGGAGAAGGACCAAGAATTCAAGATTTCAGACACAGTTTTTCAGTTTATTCTTTTAAACAAATGATAGACGCAGGAATAGATATGTATGTTGCACTTCCGATACTGTCAACTTATCTTGGGCATAAAACTATTTATGCAACTGAGCATTATGTTCGTTTGACAATGAGTATCTTTCCATACATCGAAAAAAAGTTGGAAGATAAGCTAGATAAAGTATTTGAAGATATGTGGGTGGATTATGAAAACAACTAAATTTGCTCACTATCTGAATAAATTTTTTACAGTACATCTGCCTAATACTAACGGTTATACTCCTATGACTATCGATTCATACCGTTACGCTTTTATGTTGTTTCTAACTTTCATGGAAGGTCAAAAAGTTCTAGCAGATGAGGTGGAAATATCTGATCTAACTCATCAAAACATTTTAAAATATTTAGACTGGTTGCAATCACAACGTAGTAATTCCATATCAACTCGAAACCATAGGCAGGCTGTCATCAATAGTTTTGTTAAATATCTAATGTATGAGTTTCCAGATTATTTGTCAGAATTCCAAGCTATATTAAATATACCAGTCAAGAAAGCACCGCAAAAAGAAATTGCTTATCTTAAAACAGATGGTATAAAGCTTCTTTTTGATCAAGTTGATATTAGTTCAAAAAGTGGCATTCGAGATTATGCTATATTAATGTTATTATATACAACAGGAATACGAGTTAGTGAACTCATACAAATCAAAGTCAAAGATGTTTCACTGGGGCAGCCACCAACATTATTGGTTCATGGAAAAGGGCAGAAGAGTAGGTTTGTGCCAATTACAAAACAAGCTGTAAATATTATAACTAAATATATAAATTCTTATAATTTGACTAAAGATTGTCATTTACAAGATTGGCTTTTCAGAAATCACTTGAATGAACAATTTAAGCGTCAAGGGATAAATTATATTATTAAAAAATATGCTGATATTTCTAGGTCTAAGAATTCCAATCTGATCCCTAAAAATTTTAGCCCACATAACATGAGGCATACGCTCGCAATGGAACTTGTCGATTCTGGTGTTGATTTAATATATATCAGAGATCTTTTAGGGCATGTTAGTGTAAAGACTACTGAGATTTACGCTAAAACTAATACAACTAAAAAAAGGGAAGCTATCGAAGCAGCGAGTAAAGAAATAGTTCCTAGAGAAGAAGCCCAATGGGAGCAAAATAGCAACATAAAAGATTGGTTAAAGAATTTCAATCATAGATAATTATGTTAAGAAATTTTACTAAGGATCCTTATGGATCCTTAGTTTTAAGATACATTTAAGTCATTTCTTAACATAATAAATTTCTTTACGTAACCATTGTTATGTTAATCTTTACATAACAATGGTAATAGTGAATAGTGAAGTGACACGGTGACACCATGAGAATATTTTATAGAATCGGCGGCACCGTGTCAATAAAAACAGTGAACAGACAGAA
>WQUF01000329.1 GCA_009785875.1 Oscillospiraceae bacterium
CCATAAATTAAGCAGTTTAAATAATGTGGCTTTTTGATATTGTTCATTTCATCTATTTTAAAGTAACTTTTCCATGTCTTAAATATTAATTCAATTTTCCACCTTATTCGATATATTTCGCAAACTAGTTTTACTCCTAATATTTCTTCCCCTACATTCGTAATTATTAATATCCATTGCAATCTCTCGATTTCTTCAGCAGTTAGCACTTCCCCTTTTGTCATTTCATTTGTTATGGTTTTGCCATTCATCTTAGCTTTCTCTATTGTTGCCTTTTGTTTCTTCTTAGCTTCTATCTTTGCTTTCCTTATTCGTTCATTGTAAACTTCTTCAGGCAATCTTATTCCTACTAATCTTACTTCCATCCATTCTCCATTAGCTCCTTTTACTACTACCTCCTTATCTATTTTTTCTTTGCCTTTTAATTCTTCTTTTATTTCTATCTTTTTAGACTTATTTTCAACTTTATAAAAATTACTGTTCGACTTTGTTCTGCTGATAAAAAATGCTCCTTTTTCCTCTATTGCTTTAAATCCTGATATCCCATAATATCCTAAGTCGTTTATTATTAGATCATTTTTTTCTGCTCTTTTTATTATTTCTTCTGCATAGCTTCCATCACTACTCGTTGCATTGTCTATTATTTCTACATTCTCAAAATCTCTACCTTTTATGTCATATGTTGCCTGTATTTTCAGTGCTGATTTCGCATTCTTTCCTCCCAGTCCTTTATGTTCTCTTTCAAGTGCATCTGGTAAGGATACTGTTACACTGTCCGATATCAATACTCTGTTAAATTGTCCTAATACTGGTGTTATTTGGGGTGTTGTTACTTTATTTTCAATTGTCATATTTATGGTCTCTTCAAGGAGTTTTTTTAATTCCTTACTTCCTGCTTCTAACCTATTATGAAGGGCTTGCTTTGTAAATGTTGACAATCCATATTGCATCTCTATACATTTATTTGCCAATCCTTCTAATGTGACATTTACCATATCGCTAATTTTTATTGTAAACACTGATAAAAATGTTTTTAATTTTAACCCATCGTCGCGTTTGTTAAATTCGTTTTTGATGTTGTCCATTTTTTCTGCTAAACTATTGATTATTTCTTCTACTTTTGGTACATTTATATTAAACATTTGAGACACCTTCTTGTTTTTATTATTATATATAGTGTCTCATTTTTTTTATGACTTTTTCAAGTCTTTTTTTAATTTTCTTTTTACATTTTATGGGCTAGATTGACGCATATGAATGCATTATATATTTTCCAGGTACCTTCGTGTTAATGATTCCGGAAAGGGTAATCTTTGTTTGGGCTCTAATGTATAAAAAATATGTGAAAGTGAATAATATTGACGAGAAGAAAATAATATAATAAAATATAAAAAGAAGGCAAGGAAGTCGCAAAGTGCGGATTGCCAACTGGTGAAATTTTTAAATACTAATTTCGCCCTGGTTACAGCAGGGCGATTATTTTCTCTTCATTATCTTATATGTAAGATAAGAGATAATGAGCATACATATCGAAACTATCAAAGATAATATCGAAATTACCAATAATAAGTTTTCATGCATAGTCATCTAGGTCACCCCCTCTATTAGGAAGTGCAACCGCACTGCTAACACTGCGTCTAAATTATCCTTCTTTTTATATTTATATTATTTCTAGAGTTTTCAAGGTTTAATCAAATATTTAAGTAAAATCAAATATTTTTTTGATTAGCTATAATTTGATGATAGTAATTTGGTTAACTAAAAACTCTTTTTATAAAATTTAATTATGCATGTTTTACAAGGAGTTTTTATTTTTTAAATTTATGAATACCATCTATACTTTATAATATTGATAAATAAAAGAAATGTTACAATGTTTAAATTTAAAAAGAAAAAATGGATCTTAATATAAATCATATAAGGAAAAACAGTTGTGAGGTATTAGATAACTTTGAAAATAAAAATGCTGTTAAAAAAATCGGTGTTTTGGCTCCTTTGCAAGAGGATATTATACCGAAGATAGCGATATCGATTTGGTGATAGACTATAGTTATGCTAAAACAGATATAATCGAAGATGTTTTTAAATTTATAAATTTCATTGGTGAAATAAGAGAGATGTTTAAGAGTAAGTATAATAAAGAAACAGATGTAATTGAATATAAGGCTTTAGAATTAAAAGAAAACTGGCTTTTAAAAGAAGATATCAAAGGAGATATTGTTTGGATTTATGAGCAAAAATAGAAGGAGAGATTTTTTATTAAAATAGGAGTAACCGAAGCTACTCCTCATATTATTTAATGAAACTTACTGAACAACAGTTATTATAACATCCTTAGAAACAGTATTTCCATTCTTACCTTTAACTTTATAATGTATTATATATTTTCCAGGCACCTTTGTGTTAATAATTCCAGAAAGGGTAACCTTTTTAGTTAAATCTTTACCGTTACCACCATCATCTTTAGCAGAAACACCTTCCATAAATACAAATGAACCGCCAGAAGTTAAAGTCTTATTTTCGGCATAAATAACAGCATTGGCTAAATTAGTATCATTATAATTGATCATTAAGAACAGTAGAATCACTAGCTATTTAACCCTATCATGAGTTATAGAAAAATAATATTGCCTTCTGTTTCTACTACTATTCTTATAATCAAGGTTTGATCGAAAGATCCTGATGATTTATCGCTATTGAGTCCAACTATATCAATAATTATGATGTTTTACATTTTCTAATGAAGTACCAATATTTCCTTCTCCAATTGTAAATAATACTATTCTTTACATCGTTGCTTGTCTATCAGAAAGCTATGTTGTTAATATCGATTATTTAATAATGCATCAACATCTATATCAGCACTTAATACTCCATTAAGATTTTATTATGGCTTTTAAAATTATTATTCTTGAGTTAAGTATAATAATCAAAACTTTTAAAACGAAAAACCATTTGATTTGAGTAGTTGAAGAATTTCATTTGATGAATCAGGCTGAAAATAACTGCTACCTAAAGCCATAGCTGCATCTAAAACTACTTTTCCTTGGTAGTAAATATTAAATGTTGTACCCGGATGGATAATAGGTGAAGCATATACATTCTGATTTTTGTCAATGATAATTTCAAATCCATAAGGATTGTCTTTAAAATCATTAGAAAAATTCATTATCATACTATATTTATCTGTACCATTTAACTGAGGGAACATGCTTCTAATTGCCTCGTCAGCAAGGTTTTCTTTTTCAAAAAACACACCATTTCCTCTTTGTTGCAATATTAAATCAGATAAATAAACATTCTTTTTCCCAGCTAAAGGTTCTTCTATAGGATTTCCAGTTAAAATAACAATTTTTCTTTCATTTTGATAAGATTGTAATTGAATATCCATTGAGAAAGTTTTATTTGCACCTGCCAAAAAGGCATCGGCTAATGAAAATATATTAGCTAAATTATCCATTTTTTGTTTTGCTACACTATCTCCAAGTTGACTAGATACCTTAGTATTAACATTTAAAAGATATGGTTTCTGAAGTTTCTGATAAGCATCATCATTAAAATCGTTACTAAAAATCATATTTTTAAAACCTGCTATCCAATCTATATTAATTTTTTGTAATGTAAATTCACTATCAAGATGCCAATTTGCACCAATTAGATTTGGAACATATTTACCAAATGCAGAATAATAAATATTATTTTTATAAGTTACAGCAAGACTATTATTTTTTACTTGGTCAAAATTCTTTAGAGGATTATACCAATCCATAATTTCACGTTCGAAAGCATATCCTCTAATTTTTCCAGCAGATGTAGAGACTTCAATTTGGTAATAGTCCGCTAATGAAAATCCTTCTGGGTTAGTTACCTTGTGCAGTAATAATACAACAGTATCTTTAGGTATAGTAGTAATTTTATCAAAACTTTTACTAGAATTTGATACCCCGTAATATAGATCTCTGTCAGAGGTTAATTTATATTCTATATTTAAATTAAAAATTCTAGGAG
>WQUF01000330.1 GCA_009785875.1 Oscillospiraceae bacterium
ATAGGATTAAGCTCTTTTATTTTTAAATATTTCTCATGATTTTTCTCTATGATTTCCTTTAGCATAGTCTCCTCCTTTTTAATTAACTTAAAACCACCACCTCTATAGGTGGTGGTAAAGATTGCTTAATTATCTCTTTTTTTAATTACCTCATATATAATTATGCCAGATGCTACAGCAACGTTCAAAGATTCTGCCCCTCCTGGCATTGGAATTTTATAGTCTTCACTGACAAAATTTAAAACTTCTTCAGTTATGCCACTGCCTTCGTTCCCAAATATCATGACAATTTTCCCGGAAAAGTCAATATCATAAAAATCTTTTTGTGAACTTAAAGATCCGGCAATTATTTTAAAACCTTTGTCTTTTAATTCCTTTAAATAAAAATAGTTCTCGTCTATAAAATAAGGGACATGAAATATTGACCCCATAGATGAACGAATGACTTTGTCGTTTAAAATGTCCACGCAGCCTTTTGAGAGGATTATGCCCTTTATTCCTGCAGCATGGGACGTCCTTATTATAGTGCCTAAATTCCCTGGATCTTGTATTGAATCTAAATACACGTATACATCGGTCCTGATGTTGAATTTAAAATTCTTTGAAGATACTACTGCGAGTATCCCTTGAGGTGTATCAGCTTTGCACATTGAATTAAATACAGAATCCTTTGCTATATATATGTTTCCTTGAAAAGATTCTTTTACAAAGCTTTTATCCCATTCATCTAATGCCCTTTCGCTGATTATGATTAATTCTATTGAAAAGATAGATTTAATGGCTTCTTTAACGAGCTTCCACCCTTCAACAATAAACCTTTTTTCCTCGATCCTATATTTTTTTAAATGCAATTTTTTTATGCTTTTGACTAAATTATTGTCTTTATCAATTTTAACAATCATTTTTATGCAAGCTTCTTTTTAGCTATATCAACTAATTTATTAAATGAGTTTGGGTCGTGAATTGCTATTTCTGAAAGCATCTTCCTGTTTATTTCTATTCCTGCAAGTTTAATTCCATTCATAAACTTTGAATAGGAAAGTCCATTCATCCTTGTAGCAGCGTTGATCCTCGTGATCCATAATCTTCTAAAATCTCTTTTCCTAAGTCTTCTTCCTACATACGCATATCTGAGTGCTCTAATTACAGATTCATTTGCTGTTTTAAATAATTTTGACCTGGCACCATAATATCCTTTTGCAAGTTTAAGTACTTTTCTATGATTTTTACGAGCGTGAACAGCTCTTTTTACTCTTGACATTAAAATCACCTCCTAATTTAGCTTTAAGCATATGGTAACAGCTTTTTATACGTTTTAAGCTGTGTTCTAGAAATCAATGCACCTTTTCTAAGATGTCTCTTTCTTTTTGGTGATTTCTTAGTTAAGATGTGTTGTTTAAATGCGTTAGCTCTTTTGAACTGTCCAGTTCCAGTCTTCCTAAATCTCTTTGCTGCTCCTCTATGTGTTTTCATTTTAGGCATAAAAATCCCCTCCAAAATTATATTTTTCTTTAAGTTTCTGGAGATAAACGCATGCTCTAAATTCAATTTTCATTTTAGGCATAAAAATTTCCTCCTTATTTTTCCTTTTTAGGAGCTAAAAACATGGTCATACTCTTTCCTTCAAATTTTATATTCTTTTCCACTACACATAGGTCTTCCATTTTTGAAAGAAATAATTTACATATATTCTCTCCTATATCTGAATGCTCCATTTCCCTTCCTCTAAAACGGATGGATACTTTAACTTTATCTCCGTCTTTTAGGAATTTTTTAGCACTACCCGCTTTGATATCTATGTCATGTTCTTCAATAGTTAAGCTAAGCCGGATCTCTTTTACATTTATGATCTTTTGCTTCTTTTTAGCTTCTTTATCTTTCTTAGACTGTTCATAATAAAACTTATTGTAATCCATGATCTTGCAG
Organism: Oscillospiraceae bacterium; assembly: GCA_009785875.1. Lineage (GTDB taxonomy): Bacteria > Bacillota > Clostridia > Clostridiales > Clostridiaceae > WQUF01. Next base: position 1,927 of record WQUF01000330.1, read on the forward strand.
ACAGGAGGAGTTGCGTTTGGTGAGATCATCACTAAATCTAACTCTTTGGTCATCGCTCTGTTATAAGCATCTCTCCCGGAATAAATCCCAATCATGGTTCCATCAGAATCTATTAACCTTACTTCTTTTTCTCGAATTTCTTCATTAACAAGAAAATCTTTGTTAATATTAAGACACCTCCACAAATTTTTATATAAAAAAGACGGCATGAGCCGCCTCTAGTAACTTTAATTTACACTCAAAAAATAAAGCTAAAGTTTAAACCATTTGAGCTTTCGCTTATGGTGAGAAACGGCGTTTCTTCTTCCTTAACGTTTTACATTATAGGCTAATTTCTACAATGTGTCAAGAGATTTTTCATTTATTTCTTCAGTAATTTTGCTAATAAATTCATTAAGGCCAAGCGTACCAATATCCCCTGACTTCCTGCTCCTTAGAGCTATGAGGTTTTGCTCTTTTTCTTTGTCTCCTACTATTATCATATATGGTATCTTCTGAATACGGGCTTCTCTAATTTTGTATCCAATCTTTTCATTTCTAAGATCTATTTCTGTCCTTATCCCTTTTTCCTTTAAAGTCCTCGCTGTATCTTTTGCATATTCTGCCTGATTATCTGTTATGTTTATCACTTTAACTTGAACTGGTGCAAGCCATGTTGGAAAAGCACCTGCAAAATGCTCGATAAGTATTCCTATAAACCTTTCGATGGAGCCTAAAATCGTTCTGTGGATCATAATCGGTCTTAGTTTTGTTCCATCGGGACCAATATAAGTCAAATCAAATTTCTCAGGAAATTGATAATCTAACTGTATAGTTCCACATTGCCATGTCCTTCCAATGCAATCAGATAGATGAAAATCGATTTTAGGACCATAAAATGCACCGTCACCTTCATTTATCTTGTATGGAAGCCCTGATTCGTCTAAAGCTTCTTTTAAAGAATTAGTTGCAATCTCCCAATCCTCATCTGAACCCATAGAATTTTCTGGTCTTGTACTCAATTCTACTTTGAATTTAAATCCAAATAATTTATAAAAATATTCGTCTAATTTAATTACACCTAATATCTCATCTTTGATCTGATCCTTAGTCATGAAGATGTGAGCATCGTCTTGGGTAAAACATCTAACCCTCATGAGACCGTGTAATGCTCCGCTCTTTTCGTGCCTGTGGACGATGCCTAATTCTCCCATCCTAAGGGGTAAGTCTCTATAGGAATGGAGATCTTCGTTATAAATCAATATACAGCCAGGGCAGTTCATAGGCTTAATGCAGTAACCTTGTTCATCGATTTCGCTAAAGTACATATTATCTTTATAGTGATCCCAATGCCCTGATCTATGCCATAATTCTTCATTTAACATGATTGGAGTTTTTATCTCATAATATCCAGCTTCGGCATGCTTTTCTCTCCAGAAATTTTCTAATATATTCCTAACGATCATACCTTTAGGTAAGAAAAATGGAAAACCAGGACCTTCTTCTCTCATAATAAATATTCCAAGCTCTCTTCCTAATTTCCTATGATCCCTTTTCTTAGCCTCTTCCAGCATGTTCACATAATTATCTAAATCTTCTTTTTTAAAAAAAGCTGTTCCATAGATCCTCTGGAGCATCTTATTCTTTTCGCTACCCCTCCAATACGCTCCGGCAAGGCTCATCAATTTAAAAGCTTTTAAACCTCCAGTGGATTTTAAATGAGGCCCAGCGCAAAGGTCTGTAAATTCTCCTTGTTTATAAAAAGAGATCTTAACTCCTTCAGGAAGGTCTTTTATCAGTTCGACTTTATATGGCTCATTTGAATCCTCTTCAAATTTAACAGCTTCTTCTCGAGGAAGTTCAAATCTATCGATAGAGAAGTTCTCTCTTATTATTTTATTCATCTCAGCTTCAATTGCTACTAAATCTTCAGGTACTAAAGAATGTTCTAAATCTATATCGTAATAAAAACCATCATCTATGCTAGGTCCGATAGCAAGCTTTACATCTTTATAAATTCTCTTGATAGCTTGAGCCATTATGTGAGAAGCTGTATGCCTTAAGATGTGGAGTGAATCCTTATTATCGTCATCGCTGGT
>WQUF01000331.1 GCA_009785875.1 Oscillospiraceae bacterium
CTACAGCTTTAAAGAACTCATTAGAAGGAAGTCCATTAAACTCCTCATTCCACATAGCTTTATGCCCTGCTGCACACCTTGATCTCTTTATATTTTTTGCGTTTTTAACCCCTGTCAATAGGGCTGGTATAAAGTCACAATGCTCAACCCAGCTAAATGCAGCGTCTCTAATCTTTTCATCGTTTCTCAAAACATGCAATATCTTTGCAAAATACCATTCTGATGAATAAACGCCTCCGATATATTTTGTATAGTCTATGCCGCCCCAAGTTTTAGACACACTATTAATATCATATGCTTCTTTAATAGAAGTGTGATCTTTCCATAAAATGAACATAGCATCAGGGTTTTCAGAGAATTCAGGAATCAGTGCAAGAGGTACTCCTTCCTCATTTACAGCACAAGGAGTGGAACCAGTAGTATCTACGCTTATAGCCAAGATCTTTTCTAAAACCTTCCTATCTATCCTGCTTGTTATAGCTTTCACAGTGGTTTTAAGCCCTTCGATGTAGTCCATAGGATGCTGCCTATATTGAAAGATCTCTGGTCTGCAATATAGCCCCTGCTTCCACCTAGGGTAATAAAAAACTTCGCTATCTACAATGTTTCCATCATCAGCATTTACTAAAACAGCTCTACAAGAATCAGTTCCATAATCGATTCCAAAGACAAACATAAAGCATCTCCTTTTATTATTTTAATTTCCAAATCATATCGTTTATCAAAAGTTCTCTCTTCAATTCGTTGATCTTGGTATCTTTATTTATATAGATATACTCAATATCCAAAAGCTCAGCAAAATCAATCATATCTTGTGCTGTAACTTCATAGGAGAAAGCAGTGTGATGAGCACCTCCTGCATAGATCCATGCTTCAGCTGATTCTTCTAAGCTTGGCATTGGTTTCCAAAGCACATTTGCAACAGGTAAATTTGGCATATCATGAGGTTTCTTTATAGCTTCCACATCTAATATTATAAGTCTGAACCTATTCCCCATATCTATCAATGAAACGCATATAGCCTTACCTTCTTTTCCATTGAATATAAGCCTTGCAGGGGCATCCTTTCCACCTATACCTAGATCATGTACTTCAATTTTAGGCTTTTCATCTGAAAGGCTAGGACATATCTCAAGCATATGTGCTCCTAAAACTGTGCTATTTCCCTTTTCAAAATTATATGTGTAATCCTCCATTATAGAAGTTCCTCTATTCTTCGCTATCATCTTAAGGGTTCTTAGCATTGCAGCACCTTTCCAGTCACCTTCAGGTCCAAAGCCATATCCCTTTTCCATTATCCTCTGCGTTGCAAGACCAGGGAGCTGCTCTAAGCCATATAAATCCTCAAATGTATCGGTAAATCCTGAAAATCCTCCTTCTTCCAGCATCTTTAAGAGAGCAATTTCCATCCTAGCTTGATATCTTATCGAGTACATCTTTTTATGATCATTTAAAATCTCATCTGAGATCATATATTTTTCTTTATATTCTTCAATTATTTTATCTATTTCCTCTTCGAGAATTTCATTGACTTTTTTAGCGAAATCTCCAACTCCATAGTAATTCACATTCCATCCAAACTTAATCTGAGCTTCAACCTTGTCCCCTTCTGTCACTGCAACTTCCCTCATATTGTCTCCAAGCCTCATAATCTTCAAATCTTTTCCTAAATATACTGTAGCTGCAACATTGAGCCATCTGCCGATCTTTTTTAAAACATCTTCATCTTTATAATACCCAACTATAACTTTTCGTTTAATTCCCATCCTGGTAAAAATATATCCATGCTCACGGTCTCCGTGTGCTGATTGATTTGTGTTCATAAAATCCATATCGATTTTATCCCATGGAATTTCTTCATTGAATTGAGTATGAAGGTGAAGCACCGGCTTATTAAAAATTTTTAATCCATTTATCCACATCTTTGAAGGAGAAAAAGTGTGCATCCAAGTTATTATTCCTGCACAATTCTTATCCCCTTCTGATTTCAAAAGCGTATTTAATATATCCTCTTGGCTGGTTACAACTGGTGTGAAAATAATTGAATAAGGTTTTACAGCTTCTGCATTGTTTAAAAAATCCACCATCTCTTTTGAATGGGCAGCCACTTCCTCTAATGTCTTTTCTCCGTATAAATGCTGGCTTCCAGTTATAAACCAAAAATTCAGATCTTGCATAATTAACTTCCCCTTTATATAAAAATTTAGTAAACAAATTCACAAGTATAATGACTTTAACATAGTATACCATTATATGATAACTTTTTCAATAACGTTATGCTTGTTTAGTAAACATGCTGATTTTTAGTAAACATTATTGACATATATCACATATCATGATATTATAAAATTAGATTTGAGGTGATAAATATAGCTACTGTTAGAGATATCGCTAAACTTGCAAACGTTTCGGCATCAACGGTATCAAGGGTATTAAATTTAGATCAGACAATAAACGTATCAATTGATACTAGAAAGCGTATCTTCGAAGCTGCAGAACAACTTTCTTATCAAAAGCCCGAACGGGATACATCGAGCCTCACTCAATACGCATTAATACATTGGTACGATGAGGTTGATGAGCTTAACGACCCTTTTTTCCTTTCCATAAGGCTTGGAATTGAAAGAGAATGTAATTTAAACAATATTTCACTGGAAAAATATTTTAATAGTGGCTGTGGTCATATCTATGACATACATACAAAATATCAGGGCATAATAGTCTTAGGTAAATTTTCTCATGAATATATAAATTACTTTGAAGAACACACCAAAAACCTCATTTTAGTCCACGACTTTTCTAAAGATTTTAAATTTGAAAGTGTTATTGTAAATTTTGAAGAATTGACTAAAGATGTCCTGGATACCATGATAAAATGTGGTCACGAAAAGATCGGCTTTATAGGTGGCAGGGAAAAGGTCATTGGATCTACAAAAACACTCATAGATGAAAGAGAAACTGCATTTATCGATTACATGACCAAGAAAGGTTTTTTCCACGAAAGATACATAAAAATTGGAAACTTTAATTACTCTGATGGATATACTATGATGAAAAGTCTTATAGATGATTTAAAAGGCGATCTTCCAACCAGCATTTTTATAGCAAGCGATTCTTTAGCAATTGGTGCCATGAGAGCTTTAAAGGATTGTAATATAAATGTACCTGATACTGTTTCAATAATCGCTTGTAACGATATACCAGCTGCTAAATACACAACTCCTAGTCTTTCCACTGTTAGAATCAGCACTGATTTTATGGGAATGCTCAGTGCACAGCTTTTAATAAATCAAAATCAAAGAAAAGAAAAGCTTAGATATATAATTCCTCATGAAATCATCTTAAGAGATACATTTAAAAAAAGAACGGAGGATTTACATGCTAGATGATCTAAAAGAAAAGGTTTTATTAGCTAATTTAAATCTGAAAAAACAAGGACTGGTCTTATTCACATGGGGCAATGCAAGTGGCATAAATAGAGAAAGAGGATTATTTGTAATAAAACCAAGCGGAGTTCCTTATGAACACTTAAATAAAGACCAAATGGTTGTCATGGACTTAAATGGTAAAAAAATCGAAGGAGATTTAAATCCTTCTTCAGACGTTAAAACTCATTTAGCCCTGTATAACGCTTTCAATTCTATAGGCGGAATAGTTCACACTCATTCGACTTACGCAACCTCTATAGCTCAAGCTGGAATTAGTTTAAAAGCTCTAGGGACCACACACGCAGATTATTTTTATGGAGATGTTCCAATTACCAGAGATTTGGCATATGATGAAATAAATGGTGATTATGAGCTTGAAACTGGCAATGTGATAATCGAAGCTTTTAAAGACAAAGATCCAAATTTCATCCCAGGTGTCTTTGTGAAAAATCATGGACCATTCACTTGGGGAAAAGATGTTTTCGATGCTGTTTTCAATGCTGTAGTGCTTGAAGAGATATCAAAGATGGCTATATATTCTCATATTTTAAATCCTTCTTTA
>WQUF01000332.1 GCA_009785875.1 Oscillospiraceae bacterium
CTAAAAAGTTTAGAAAGGCTTTTATGGAAGAAATCAAGAAGCAATCAAAAGAAGAATTAACACTAGAAGACATTAATGAAGCAATTATTAATAAAAAAAGAATAATTGATAATAAACAAGTTGGTTTAAAATTGTCCAAAAATTTTGGAAAAGGAGAAAATAAAGATTGGCCAGATAATGCAATTTCTGATGATGAGATAAAAGATTTTATTAACCATCTCGTATTTGCGGTAGATCAACCTAATGAAGAAGAGCTGGGTAATATCATAAAAGATGAAATAGGTAAGGAATTTGACTTTTTTACAACAGAGAACGTATACAACAAGTTGTTTATAACAATGTTGAACTGGTTGCAAGGTAAAGAGAGAGATAGATTTCTTTCCTATGAAGAAGGAAAGGAGTTTTTTGAAGAGGCAAGAAGAGGGATTCCTATTTGGTTTGATATAAGAGAACCAGTAGAGTCATTTACTGGAAGGGTTGAGCAATTGGATAATTTACACAGAATATTGCAAGGTGAAGGTAAAACTTTAATATCGCAGGTTATTTCCATGAGTGGTCTTGGTGGAGTAGGTAAAAGTGAGTTAGCTAGAAAGTACATCAATAAATATAGCCAAAAGTATGATAATAAAGTTGCATGGATAAATGCTGAAAGCTATCAAACTCTTGTAGAGTCTTTTCGTAGATTAGCTTGTGATAAGTTAAGAATTAGCACAAAGAATGCAAATAAGGAGGAGAAGGAAATAAGCTCTATAGTTGAAGACGTGTATAAATTCTTTTCTAATGGAAAAAGTCTTTTTGTTTTTGATAATGCTGAAAAGCGTAGAACTCAAGATGATGGTAATGAAGGTATAGATAAGTTTTTACCCTCTTTGCCTTCTGATGCTAATAAACCTTATGTCCTTATTACTTCTCGTAACCAGAAATGGGGAAATATAAAAGTAATGCTGTTAGACGTATTTACTGAAAAAGAAGCTGTGGACTTCATTAGGAAAGTACTGAGTATAGAAGATGGTTCACAAGAAAGTGAAATTCCAAAGTTAGCAAAAACATTACAGTGTTTTCCCTTAGCATTGCAACAAGCAGTAGCATATATTAAAGAAAGAGATACAGCGCTAAGGAATGTTGGTTCTAAATTTAAGATTAGTAATTACTTACAAAGGTATGAAGAAGAAACAAGAAAGTTACTAGATTTTAAATTTCCTGAAGATAGCAGTGATTTATATACTAAAACGACTTTTACAACTTGGAGAGTTACTATTGATAAGATTAAGAATAACCCAGAGTGTGGTAACCAAGCAGCAGAAATTTTAGATATCATTGCCTATACTGCTCCTGACAATATTCCTGTAAAAATGTTTTTAGAATTACAATACAATAGAGAAAAGTTAGGTGATGCTATCGAACTACTCAAGCAGTATTCAATGATTAGTTCAGGAAAAGAACAAAGTTCAGTCAACATTCACAGGTTAGTACAACAAGTAACAAGGTTAGAATTAAAAGAGCAAGGAAGAGAAGAAAAAAAATTAGAGGAAGTGCTAAAATTAGTTAAAGCAAATCTTCAAGAAGAAAATCTTGACCATGCTGTATCTGTTTGGAATCATATAAGTAAATATGAAGAATTAGTCAGGAAATTTAGTGAATTTCCAAGTAAAATTACTGAAGAATTAAATAATAGTGAGAGACATAATCAGGCTTATTCATTTGGAACAAAGGCATTAGAATTATTAAAAAGTATATTGGGACCTGATCACGCTAGTACTTTAGCTATTATGCATTATATTGCTTTAGTACTGAATGTTCAGGGTAAGTACAGTGAGGCATTACAAATTCATCGAGAAGTTTGTAAAAAAAGAAAGGAAAAGTTAGGGCAAGATCATCTAGATACTTTAGAAACTATGCATCATATGGCTGGTACGTTGCACAACCTAGGTAAAGATGAAGAGGCTTTAAATATTTGGAAAGAGGTTTATACAAAAAGAAAGGAAAAGTTAGGATCAAATGATATAAATACTTTACGGTCTCAAAACTGTGTGGCAGTAGCACTGGACGCACTTCAGAGGTATGAAGAAGTATTACCAATTAAAGAAGAAGTTTATGAAAGGAGAAAAAAAACTTTAGGGCCTGATCATCCAGATATCTTACAATCTAGGCATAATATTGCAGGTTCATATTTCAACAAAGGTGATTTTGAGACAGCTTACAATATTTGGAACGAGGTTTTTGAAAAACAGAAAATAGTCTTAGGATCAGGTCATCTAGGTACTTTATTAACTAGGAACAATATGGCAGAAGCACTGTCAATGGAAGAAAAGTACGAAGAGGCATTATCAATGTTTCATGAAGTTTTCGAAAAAAGAAAGGAAAAGTTAGGATTAGATTGCTATGAAACTTTAACTACTCTAAATAGTATAGCTGATGTACTTGACAGACAAGGCAAACGTGATGAAGCGTTGAAGATTTTTCGAGAAGTTTATGAGAAGATCAAGAGACCTGAAATTCTAGGTCCAGAGCATCCAGATACTCTTAAAACAAAGGGTAATATAGACAGGCTTTCTCAAACTCAATTAAGGCCTTCAGAAGATCAGCAATCACAAGCAAATGAAATGTCAGACTCAGTACTATTAGGGGAATGTTTACCAGGCCCTAGTTCAGGGAGTAGTGGTAGGAGAAAAAGAGAAGCTAAAGGTGAATGTTTATTCACTTGGGAAGATGTAGATGGGTTTAATTTAGAAAAAGACGAAAAAAGGGATTTAAGTAAAATTAAGGTAGATAGTGAAAAGTTTATTGATTACATTAAAGATTTGCCAGAAGGAAAGCGGAATCAGCTAATTCAACTAGCAGATGAGGTAAAAGTTACGGGTGAATCTGAAAGTTTGGTTAATAAGCTGATTGGTAATCAAAAAATCATGAATCATTTAAGTAGGGTGGGAAAAATCTCAGGTATGACCATGCATGGAATGATGGCTAAAAATGTTTTAGCTAGCTTCTTAAATGAGGATTATAAAGGTGTAGCAATTAATGTTGGTTTTATAGCAGGTAGTCAAGGATTTGCTAAAGTTGCTGAAGCTGCTTCTCTTAAAGGATTAAAATTAGCTTCAGAAGGAAAGTTATTACTTGGTAGATTTTTAAGAGCAGCATCACCTTTCCTTGCTCGCGGTACTTCTGCCTTTGTTGTTTACGATCTAGTGAATCAGATAAAAGCATTTAAAAATGGTACTGAAGAAGAACTGGTTGGTGTAGTAGGGGATAGCATTTACTTAGGTGTTGACGCTGCAGAGATTGGTATAGAAATTGCTGAAGCTTTTGAAGTATTAGAGGGCGTATCATCTGTTACTGGTCCTATTGGAGCAGCAATTGGTGCTGTAGTATTTGTTGGCACTGATATTCACATGGCAGTAAAGAGAGTTGATAAAATTGATGAAATTATTCACTTAACTGGAGGAGAAAAATTTATTGAAGGATTGCGTGCATTTATCGGTATGCAACCTGAAGAACATATACAAGAGTTAATGCAAGAAAAACAAATTAGTAATCAATTAGTAAAGCAAGGACTTGAGTATTTAAAACAACATAGTGATATTCAAAGCTATGTATTTCCTACTGGTAAGTCAGTTGTAGATTCTTGTCCTAAAGTACCATGTAAAACAAGTATATGTGCTATTGGAGGATTTGGGGATGGATGCTTTATAGAAAGTACAATTACACGTTATGCTGAGGAATGCACAACTAAGTTTGAGGTAGACTTAGATAATACAGTACTACTTGATAGAAAAAGAACTGATATAAAATGGAGCAGAGCAAAACCAGATAATCCAAGTGGAGGTCAGTTGTTTTGTTTACCTGGAGGAAATCATGAACGTGTTCCAAATTATGGATCTTATTTATGTGAAAATGCAATTGGTATAACTGACTTATCTACTAAAACAGGGAATCATACTCTCATTAACTTGGGAGAAGGTACGGATCAT
>WQUF01000333.1 GCA_009785875.1 Oscillospiraceae bacterium
ATCTTTAGTGCTGTGCTTTTATAAAGTTCATTTAACCTCTTTAGTAAAATGTCTTTAGCCTGATATGCTATTTCTTCTGCCACAATAAACCTCTCTTAATTATATTTTATCACCTTCTATTTAAAAGGTGAATGGTACAAAAATAATTTCTATATTTATTATAATTATTGACTATTTTAAAAAGAAATATTCTAAAATTTATAGAATAAATAAAAGTTGAGTATAAATTTTACTCTTTATAAATTCCAAATATGCATAATTTAGAACTAAAACCTGTAGTTAATTTATCGGTTCCTACTCAGATTTGGGTATATTTAAACTAAGTTTTATCACTTAAAACTGTCACTGTGACGACTTCTATGGATTAAACTTGTTTTCGAAAATACCCAATGTTGCGTAAGAACCATTTATCTACAGGTTTTTAATTTCTATTGATCCATAGACATTTATTTTTTTAAATTAATAAGAATTTAAACTCAGCAAAACTTGACATTGTACTTTTATTCGTATACAATGTATGTGATTTGTTTTTTAATTTCATTCTAGGAGTTGATTATATGGCACAAATAAGTATCCGAATGGATGAGGAACTACGCAAACAGACCGATAAAATACTCAATGAATTAGGTCTTAATTTGTCCTCTGCTATAAATATATTTGCACGTCAAATAGTACGCATAAGAGGGATACCTTTTCCCTTGACATTACCTGATCAAATTTCGGCAAATCAGCAGGAAACAGTAAATCGACAGGAAGCAATCAAATCTTTTATACAGTTTGCTAATTCCCATCCCATCAAATTTGATGAAGGGTTTAAGTTCAGTCGAGAAGAGTGTTACGAAGATGAATAGAGTATTTATTGATAGCAATATTTGGGTATATGCTTTTGCTGGCAACAGTGATCCACGAGGGGCAATCGCTCAGGCATTCCTTTATGATCATCCGAACAATAATGAACTTGTAATATCATATCAAGTTGTAAATGAAGTAACTCGTATACTTAAAAAGTATGGGCATTCAGAGATGTTACTTCGCCAGACGATTAGCAATATGCTTAATATTTGTGAGTTTATTAATTTTTCACAAAACAGTGCAATTCTTGCTTCAGAACTTCGCGAAACAATGTCTATTTCATATTGGGATAGTCATATAGCAGCGAGTGCGATACTATCAGATTGTGGAATTCTTGCTAGTGAAGACTTTCAGGATGGCTCAATCATCCGTGGAGTGAGGATATATAATATATTCAATTTATGATTTAGAACTAAAACCTGTAGTTAATTTTATCTACAGGTTTTTAATTCTTAAATGCTTATATCGCTTTCAGATATTACAGTTTTTTTACAAGACTTTAATTTTAGAATCTTCAACCCTTTCAAGCTAGTATTTCCAGCAATTATTTCGTTTGCTAGAGCTACAATCTCCTGATCAGTTGCAGATTCAGACACGTTATTAATGATAATTTTATCTTGCTGGTCATTCTCAAGCTGGCACCAATAGGTTATCGATATTTTATCCATTTCCTATCCCTCCACTAGCTCATACACATAAGTTTCCTGGATGCTTTTAGGATTAGATATTAGTATCTTTCCTAATATCTTATGCTGAACTAATTGTTTATGTTACTAAAAATTATTCACTGATATTGAACATTTTGCATATAAATCTCATAATATGAATAGAGCGATATCATATTTTTTTCAATTTTAGAGAAAACTATAAATAATAACTTATATAGTTAAAATATTATTTACTATTGAAAGTTATTTAGCAATTAGTTATTATTGAATTGATGTAAATCAACACTTACAAAATAAATAAGAGGAGGTTAATATGGGGAACATTAGAAAAACTGCTCTGTATGACGCTCATGTTAAATACGGCGGAAAGGTAGTTGAGTACTCTGGTTGGCTTTTACCTGTTCAGTATGAATCTTTAAAGGTAGAGCACGAAGCAGTTAGGAATAATGCCGGTTTGTTTGATGTCTCTCACATGGGAGAAGTTAAAGTCGTAGGTTCTGATGCTGAAAAGTATCTACAGCATTTATTGACAAATGATATATCTTTAATGAACGAGTTTCAAGTAATGTATACGATTATGTGTTACGATACTGGTGGCGTTGTTGATGATCTTCTGGTTTATAAATATTCCACATGTGATTATTTATTGGTTATTAATGCTGCAAACGTTGAAAAAGACTTTGCATATATGCAAGAACAATGTAAAAACTATAATGTTACTTTGACAAACATATCAGAAGACGTTTCAGAGGTAGCCTTACAAGGTCCTAAAGCTCAAGATATACTTCAAAAATTAACAACACAGGATTTAAATGAAATTAAATTCTTTTATTTTAAGGATAATGTGGATATAAAGGGAATATCTTGTCTTGTTTCTAGAACAGGTTACACAGGTGAAGATGGTTTTGAAATTTATACTAATAATAATGATATCTCAAAATTATGGGAAGAAATCATGGAGGCAGGTAAAGATTATGGCTTAAAACCATGTGGATTAGGTGCCAGGGATACTTTAAGATTTGAAGCTATCTTGCCTTTATATGGAAATGAGCTTTCACAAGATATAACTCCCCTTGAAGCAGGCTTAGGTTTCTTCGTTAAAACAGGCAAAGGTGACTATCTTGGAAGAGATGTTCATTTAAAGCAAAAAGAAGAAGGATTAAAGAGAAAGATCGTTGCATTTGAAATGGTTGACAATGCAATTCCAAGGCATGGATATGAAGTATGCAAAGATGACAAGAAAATTGGATTTGTCACAACTGGATATCTATCTCCTACATTAGGGAAGAAAATTGGTCTAGCACTTTTAGATATCGATCATACCAATATAGGAGAAGAGATTGATATTTTAATTAGAAACAAAAAGTATAAAGCTAAAATAGTTAAAAAGCAGTTTTATACTAAACAATATAAAAAATAAAAAGGAGTTTTAAATATGGATACCTTAAAAGATTTATTATATTCAAATGATCATGAATGGGTAAAAGTAGACGAAAATAATGCTTATGTTGGAATCACTGATTTTGCTCAGCATAAAATGGGAGACATCGTATTTGTTGATCTACCAAGAGTAGATGACGAACTAAGTCAAGGCGATATTTTTACAGTAATTGAATCAGTTAAAGCAGCTTCAGATTGTTTACTTCCTGTTTCAGGTAAAGTTTTAGAAGTAAACGAAGAATTGTCAGATAAACCTGAGATATTGAACAGCGATCCTTATGGAAACTTTATATGTTTGATCGAGATGACAGACGAGTCAGAGCTTAGCAATTTGATGGGCGAAGAGGAATATATAGAGTTCTGTAAAAAGGAGCAGGAGTAATCTATGCATAGATATATCCCCAACACTGATTCTGATAAACTTGAAATGCTTAAATCCATGGGATTTGAAAATATCGAAGACTTATTTTCTGATATCCCAAAAGGTATAAGATTTGATAGAGATCTTGATTTGAGTTCATCTTTATCTGAATTAGAAGTGACAAATTTTATGACAAAGCTTTCAAAGATGAATAAAAGCACAGATGATCTGGTATGCTTTTTAGGAGCTGGTGCTTATGATCATTATATACCATCTATTGTAAAGCATCTTGGTTTAAGATCTGAATTTTTAACAGCTTATACGCCATATCAACCTGAAATAAGCCAGGGGACGCTTCAATCTATTTTTGAGTATCAAACCCTCATCTGCAATTTGACTGGTATGGATGTTACTAATGCATCCATGTATGATGGCAATACCGCTTGTGCAGAAGCTTCTTTAATAGCTGTTGAAAATGCCAGAAGAGATGTAATACTTATTTCTAAATCAGTTCATCCTGAAATCAGGGAAGTAGTCAAAAGCTACATGAATGTAAGGGATGTTAAGGTTATAGAAGTAGATATAAAAGATGGAGTTACAGATGTAGATAGTCTATCATCGTTATTAGATAAAAATGTTGCAGGAGTTATAGTAGAGTCTCCAAATTTCTTTGGGATAATTGAAGATCTGGCTCCTATTGAAAAGATAGTTCACAGCAATAAATCCATGTTGATTCAATATGCTGATCCAATTTCTTTAAGCATACTTAAATCACCAAGGGAATGGAACGCTGATATTGCAGTTGGAGAAGCTCAGTGCCTAGGAAATGATCTTAACTTTGGAGGACCTTATTTAGGATATTTAGCTACAACATCGAAGCATGCAAGAAAAATGCCAGGCAGGATAGTTGGTCAAACAGAAGATGTAGATGGTAAAAGAGGCTTTGTTTTGACGCTTCAGGCTAGAGAGCAGCATATTAGAAGATATAAGGCAACTTCAAATATTTGCTCAAATGAGGGTGTCGTCGCTTTAATGGCAGCTATTTACATGGTTACACTTGGCAAAAAAGGAATGAAAGAAGTAGCAGAGCAGTGTTTGCAGAAATCTCATTATGCCATGAAAGAATTGACTAAAAATAATAAATACAGTTTAACCTTTGATAAACCATTCTTTAAAGAATTTGCAGTTACAGCACAAGTTTCTGCTGAAAAGGTCAATGAAGAATTGTTAAATAAAGGCTATTTAGGCGGATATTTATTAGAAAAGGATTATAAGGATTTAAAGAATTCAATCCTATTATGTGTGACTGAGAAGAGGACTAAGGAAGAGATAGATTCGCTTGTTAACATCATGGAGGTGATTTCATGAAGAATTATGATAAATTGATATTTGAAGTGTCAAAAGAAGGAAGGACTTCTTATTCACTTCCTAAATGTGATGTTCCTGAAGCTTTAATTGAAGATTTAGTTCCTTCTAATTTGCTGAGAAAAGGAGAATTAGACTTTCCTGAAGTTTCTGAAGTTGATATAGTTAGACACTATACAAATTTATCCAGCAAAAATCATGGAGTTGATACAGGTTTTTATCCACTTGGATCCTGTACTATGAAATACAATCCAAAGATAAATGAAGACATAGTGTCACTTCCAGGATTTTCGAAGATTCATCCATATCAACCGGTAGAGACTGTTCAAGGAGCTCTGGAATTGATGTGCGAATTAGAGACTGATCTATGTGAGATATCCGGTATGGAAAGGGTGTCACTTTCTCCTGCAGCTGGTGCTCACGGTGAATTGACCGGACTTTTAATCATCAAAGCATATCATGAATCCAGAAACGACCATAAGAGGAAAAAAATATTGATACCGGATTCAGCACATGGGACAAATCCTGCAAGTGCTGCTGTTGCTGGTTTTGATATAGTTGAAATAAAATCGAATACTGATGGAATAGTGGATATTGAAAATCTTAAACATGCTTTAAGCGATGAAGTGGCAGGACTTATGCTTACAAATCCTAATACATTAGGATTATTTGAAAAGACCATATGTGAAGTTGCTAAATTAGTCCACGATGCTGGAGGTCTAGTTTACTATGATGGCGCAAATATGAACGCTATTGTGGGAAAAGTTAGACCTGGGGATATGGGATTTGATGTTATGCATTTTAATTTGCATAAGACATTTTCTACCCCTCACGGTGGAGGTGGACCTGGATCTGGACCTGTTGGTGTAAGGCATGATCTCGTTAAATTTTTACCTGTTCCTATGGTTAATAAAAAGGATGATAAATTCTATTTAGATTATGATTATCCTGAATCCATAGGCAAAATAAAGGGTTTTTATGGGCACTTTGGTATAATGGTGAGAGCTCTTACTTATATTAAATCCATGGGGAAAGAAGGGCTTACAGAAGTATCCGAAGCAGCTGTTTTAAATGCTAATTATTTAATGAATAAATTAAAAGAGTGTTACAATTTACCTGTAGATACTATTTGCAAACATGAATTTGTATTAGGTGGATTAAAAGAGCCAAATGGGATTACAACTTTAGATGTAGCAAAATCTCTTTTAGACTACGGTTTTCATCCACCAACAGTGTATTTTCCTCTAATAGTAGATGAAGCTATAATGGTCGAACCTACAGAAACGGAAAGCAAAGAGACATTAGACGGTTTCATCGAAGTGATGAAGAAGATCTCTGAAGATGCTAAAAATGAGCCTGAAAAATTAAAGAATGCTCCTTACACAACACCTGTAAGAAGGCTTAATGAAGTAAAGGCTGCAAAAGATTTGATACTTAAATATAAAAAATAACTGCAAGGAGGATTTTTATGTATTTCGGTGAAGATTTAAACTTTGAAAAAGCTTTGGAAAATTCTATAGAAGCTTCCTTAAAAGAGAGAAGAGATAAGCTTTGCGAAACTTGAGACCCAAAAACAATTGAAAACCCTTGGGGGGTTAAGGAAGCTGTCTTAAAAGAAAATGTAAAGGACGTTAAAGAATTCTTTTCTCACAAAGCTAATACAATGGTAAAACTTTCAAATGGCGATGAAGTGAAGATATTAAAAGGCGATGTGAAGGAAAAAGATGATGAAGGAATTTTAATATTTAGATATCAGTTGATGGCTAAAGAATAAATTCTTTTAAAATAAAGAGGGTTAAGTTTACTACTCAACCCTCTAATTTTATATTATATTCATAAAATACGATTTTTATATTGACAAAGAAAGATAGTTAAGCAATAATTAAAATAAACGTTTTGACAGAGAGAAAAAATATCTGTAATGGATTTATGAGCAAAATTCATATTTTAGCGGAAGTGATCTTTCGTCCCTAGGCATGTTTTAGTTTTGCTTAGAGATGAAGGGTTTTTTTATTTTTAAAACATGAATTAATTCACTAAGGTGTAATTTTTCTTTAGATGTATAAACGTTTAAAGAACGTACAGACTAAAAAATAAAGGAGAGTTTTAGATGAAAAAGAAATTATTAGCTGTTATTTTTGCAGTGGCGTTATTTGCAAGTACTTTAGCTGGTTGTACCAGTGGCAGTTCATCAAATGGAAAAACTTATAAAATTGGAGCATTACAGTTTGTGCAGCATCCGGCTCTTGACAGTGCATACAAAGGATTTGTCGATCAGCTTAAAGTAAATGGCTTTGAAGAGGGTAAAAATTTAACCATTGACTTTCAAAATGCTCAAGGAGATACAGGAAATTGCTCAACCATTGCGAATAAATTTAAAAATGAGAACCTCGATATGACTTTAGGTATTGCAACACCTGCAGCTCAAGCTCTTGCTAATGCAATAACTGATAAACCTGTGATTTTTACTGCCATAACCGATCCTGTTGATGCAAAATTAGTCAATGCAATTGATAAACCGGGAACAAATTGTACAGGCACTTCTGATATGAGTTCAATTGCCGATCAATTAAAAATGCTTATGCAGGTATGCCCAAATGTAAAAAATGTAGGAATTCTATATACCTCAAGTGAGCCAAATTCAGTTATACAGGGAAATCTTGCTACACAAGAAGGTACAAAGCTTGGTCTTAATATGATTACTTATACCATTACATCATCAAATGAAATAACTCAGGTTGTCACTTCCATGGTTGGAAAGGTCGATGCTATTTATGCACCAACGGATAATGTTCTTGCAAGTGCTATGCCAACAGTTACGCTTGTTACAGAGCCAAATAAAATACCTGTTTATGCAGCAGAAGCTGGTATGGTTAAAAGCGGCGCAACAATGACATTAGGAATCGACTATTACAAGCTTGGTCAGCAAACAGGTGATATGGCTGCAAAAATCCTCAAAGGAGAAGCAGAGGCAAAGACTATGCCTGTTGAATATCAAACAGAATTTTCATACACAGTAAATGTTAAGAATGCAGCAGCAATAGGGATTACTTTTCCACAAGATATTTTAGATAAAGCAGAAAAAGTAAACCAATAAACTTAAAAGGAGAAGACTCGTTATGGATTTCGTCTCATTTGTTTCCACTTTTACCATGTCACTACCAGGTGCACTTTCTCAAGGTGTACTTTGGGGAATCATGGCACTAGGTGTGTATATTACTTATAAAATATTGGATTTTCCAGATTTAACAGTTGATGGCAGTTTTGCTCTTGGTGGAGCTGTGTCTGCTGTTTTGGTCACTCGTATAAATCCAATCTTTGCAGTCATTTTAGCTTCACTGGCAGGTATGATGGCTGGTGTTGTAACAGGTTTTCTCCATACAAAGCTTAAAATTACAGGACTTTTAGCAGGTATTTTGACTATGATAGCTTTATATTCAGTGAACCTCCATGTGATGGGTAAACCTAATGTTTCGCTTCTTCATATTAATACAGTTTTTACAAGAGTAACAAATTTTTTAAGTGCTCATAATATACAAGGTATATGGGGTTCATTGATACTTGAACTAATAATCGCATTTTTTTTAATTTTGATCATGTATTACTTTTTTGGGACAGAGCTTGGAATTGCTATAAGAGCTACTGGTGATAATCCTGATATGATTCGCGCACTTGGATCTAATACAGATTTAATGAAATTTATCGGACTCATTTTTTCTAATGGACTTGTTGGCCTTGCTGGAGGATTAGTTGCGCAAAATCAAGGATTTGCTGATATTCAGATGGGTGTGGGCACAATCGTAATCGGTCTCGCTTCTGTAATTATAGGCGATGTTATATTCGGAAGATTTAATTTTTTTATTAGATTTTTCGGTGCCGTTGCAGGGAGCATCATATACCGAATTATCATGTCCTTTATACTTTGTTTGCAAATTGGTTCATTTAGAGTCGATCCTAACGATTTAAAACTTGTTACAGCCATCATCGTTGCAGCTGCATTAGCATTACCTGTATTGAAAAATCTTTTTAAGAATAATAGAGGTACTCAGAATGCTAAAAATTAACAATATAAACTTAACCTTTAATATTGGATCCATAAATCAAAAGGAAGCTTTGAAAAATGTCAGTGTAGAATTTAAACCTGGCGATTTTACTACAATAATTGGAGGTAATGGAGCTGGAAAGTCTACTTTATTAAATGTAATCGCAGGGGTATATGTTCCAAACAGTGGAGAAATTTTAATAGATGGAAAAAATATTACGAAATTACCTGATTATAAACGAGCTGTTTATTTTGGAAGGGTTTTTCAAGACCCGTTAATGGGTACAGCTGCAAATATGCTCATCGAAGAAAACCTTTCAATGGCGTATAGGCGTGGTAAAAAGCGCAGCTTAAAATGGGGGATCTCTAGCAAGGAACGGGAATTATATGTTTCAAGGCTCACTGATTTAGGATTAGGGCTAGAAGGCAGGCTTAAGACTAAAGTTGGTTTTTTATCTGGAGGTCAACGGCAAGCTTTGACACTTGTAATGGCTTCACTTGTTCAGCCGAAAGTGCTTCTATTAGATGAACATACTGCAGCTTTAGATCCTAAGACCGCCGCAACAGTTTTAAATTTAACTGAAAGCATCATCAATAAATATAAGCTGACATCCATCATGGTTACTCACAATATGAGGGATGCAATTAATTATGGGAATAGAATTATCATGATGCATGAAGGAAGAATTATTTTAGATATTTCTGGACAGGATAAGAAAAACTTACATGTTGCTGATCTTTTAAAGATGTTTGAAAGAGCAAGTGGCGATGAATTTGCTGATGACAGTGTATTGACATCTTTGTAAATGATAAATCGGTATATTTGAAAATATATGCATAGAGTACATGATGAGGAAAAATGGATCGGAAGAACTTTTTTCTGTATTTGGAAATATAGGCAGATGGTGGGGGAACAATAAATTGAAGAAACGTCAAGAAGAAATTGATATATTGGCTATCAATGGTGACAAGGCTATTTTGGGTGAGTGCAAATGGAGAAATGAACTTGTGTCTGTGGATATTATCAAGGGTTTGATTGAAAAAGGAGATATTTTTACACAATTTAAGCAAAAGTATTATTTCTTCTTTTCAAAATCTGGATTTGATGAAAAAGCTAAAGAAATGGAAAGAGGGAATAGTGCTATAAAACTATTCAATTTTGATGAGATGATTGTTCAGTAAAGATCAAATTATTTTATGCCTTCATGGTGAGGTGTTTAAAAAAAATATGGTTCTTACTCAGATTTGGGTATAATACCTTCAACCTTATTTTATCTCTAAGTGGTGTCACCGTGACATCACTTGGGATAAATCTGTTTTCGAAAATACCCAATGTTGAGTAAGAACCAAAGTACTATATTTCACTAAATAAACTCCTATTAGTCCATTCTGAAGCCAAAATAGAATACTCATAAGTGTCTGACCATATAGGGTTTCCCAATTCATCCCTCTTAAAATAGATATTCTTTATCAAATGTCCTTCTCTCCGCATTCCCAATCTTTCCAAAAGCCTCCACGAAGATTCATTTAAAGGATTGCACATAGCTATTATTCTATAAGCATTCTGTTCATGAAAAGCCCAATTTATTAATGCTCTTGCCGCTTCTGTAGCATATCCTTTCTTTTGATATTTTGCATTGAATACGTATCCTAATTCCCACGTGTCAAAATCCTGTTTAGATAAATATATGTTTCCAATCAATTTTCCAGTATCTTTTAA
>WQUF01000334.1 GCA_009785875.1 Oscillospiraceae bacterium
TTAATTTATGTATAAAAGATATGGTGATGACCATCATTTTGGTATTGATGAGTTTATTGAAGTATTAGAAAATAATGTGGATAGGAAATTCTCAGAACATTATCCTGGACAATTTCCTATTGATATTTCCTTCGACATTTCAAATCTATTAAATTTGCTTAACCAAGCTAAAAAAAAATAAATTTGTTGTTCATTTTGGAATATAATACATTAAGAGAACTACACTGGTTAAACTAAATAATTAGGACCAGTGTAGTTGGTTCATAGCTTTTATTCGATATGTGATATAAGCATTCTTTCAGCACGTCGAGCGATAATTACACTATACTTTTTCTGTGCCATTTTCCGCCCTCATTATAATTTGTTCCATTTCATTAGCTAGAAGTTCTGCTGTTTTTCCTTTATATCCTTCTAGCCGTTCAAGTTTTGATTGGTTCAAATCATTTGACACATCAGATAATAAACTAAAAAGTTCTATTAATGGTGATTCACATTCATTCCAATACAATTATAATTACAATATAGTAAACTCAATCAAATTTTACTCTAAAATCTATCTCATCCTCATCAGGTATCTCAAAAAAATGGTCTATGTCCTTTTCTTGAACGAGAAAGAAATCAGACTCACCACGCTGAATGACTTCGTTGCGTTTCTGAATATTTAAAAGCCTTTGTTCCTCTGAAGTATCTATATAGTGGAGTTCACACTCAACTCCCATATCGGCATAAAATTTTCTTAATTCATCACGTTCCGAGCGTGACCAAAAGCCATTTTCGCAAATAACAACAGCTCCCGCTTTAGCAACTTCGCCTGCTTTACGCTTAACATAATCTTCAACACGCGCACAATATTCTGTATATTTTTCAGGTTCATTTTCGTATAATTCAGCACCAAACAAACCAAGCATTAACTCATCCTGACTTATATTGACAGCATTAAGCTGTTTTGCAAGCTTGTTGGCATAGGTAGTTTTACCAGAGCCAATTTTACCACAAATCAATATCACTTTTCCCATAGTAATTCATTCCAATTAAAATAAATATCCTCTATCCTTCCAATAATGCCAATCTTCAATCGCTTCAAGAGTATCATCATCTACATCTAATGGTTTTAACTGGGCGAGAGGCACTGTAAATTTTCTGTTATTCCATGAAATCTCCACATACATATCTTCACCATAATCCCAGTCACCTTCACCCATCATTCTCGATACTGTTACCTTCTCTCCGACTTTTAATGGAGAACGAGCAATTTTTTTAAAGCATTCTGCTGTAAATGGAAATGTTATTTTATCAGCTAAATAATAATACCACCCCATTGCTCTTTCTTCCCTTCCATATGCATCAACAACTGCTTCATCTTCAATTCGATCTTCTCTTTCTTCATCTTTTTTTATTTCACTCATGATTAATCCTCCTCAATTATTTGTGACACTTCAGCGATATCTTCCTCGCTGGGATGACCTTCTTTCCATTCATCAAAAACAGTTTCTATCTTTTCTTTTGGAGCGTCTTCAGCCCATTCTAAAATATCTGAAGATGCTTTTCCGAAATTTTGAATGCCTTTGATAATTCCGATGCAATATTCTTTTGCTAAAATCGGCATATTGAGCTTTTGATATTTTTTCATCTCATAAATAAATGGGTCGAGTACTTCATCTATCATAACCCAAGCTTCATCATAAGGTTCAACATAGCGATCTTTTTTTCTACCTGAACGGCTATACAGCTCTTCATCATCAAGATCACATAATCCATTACAAACATCTTCCATGATTTTATTAGAATCAACTTTGCTTAAGAGTTGTTTAGCAATTTTATAAACTTTATCCTCTTAATTATACTATCCCTAAATATTTCTCGAAGAAACTAAGCAATTTATCTATAACACCTTGCTTTTTAATTGAACGCTCACCACTTCCAGAAAAACGAGATATAGGTGGCAAAATTTTATCAATATCTGTACCAGTAGTTTTCATCCCACCGTCTCGAAAGGCACCTTCTACAAATTTATACGTTTCAGCATGTTTTAGCTTTTCATCTTCTATAATTGAATTTAAATCAGCTTCCTTTTGCTTTAGCACAAATGCACGCCAATCCTCATCTACATTGCTGTCGGTATTGACACGTGCGATGAAGCCCTCGATAAGCTCCTTTTTGCTACGAAGCTCAATACTGGAACTGACGGCTTTATCGATTGCCTCAATTATACTTTTATCTGTGCAATTAGATTCATGGTACTTTGCTACCAGCATGAGGATATAATCGATATTTACCTCCACCTGCTTGATGAGCTCAATTTCAAATACAATATCGTCGTTGATGTTTTCTTTATCCGCATCCTTGCTCTTTGTAATGGATTGATATAAATCGATATACATGCTCTGGTAATCTTGGAAATCTCGCAGAGAGAGTATTTCGTTACCAGCAAAATCATCAAAGGCTGTTAGAATATTTTTAAGCCGAAGTATGGCTCCAAATAATCTGATAAAATCCTTTTGAGAAGTCTCTCCAATTATAGCATGTCCGAGAGGGTAAGTAGTCACAAGGATATCAATAAGTTCTATATATCCAGCCTTATGTTTACCATTTTCTTCATAACCATAGTAATAATCATCATAGGTTTTCATAAGGACAATGCCACCAGCCTCACGATCACCGAAGAGAGAAATCGCATCATCGGTGGCTTCCTTAAGATCTCTGAAACAAATAATATTGCCAAAGGTCTTGACAGAATTGAGTATGCGGTTGGTGCGGGAAAACGCCTGTAATAGTCCATGTTGCTTTAAATTTTTATCAACCCATAAGGTATTGAGAGTAGTCGCATCAAAGCCTGTTAAAAACATGTTCACAACGATCAAAAGATCCACTTTACGCTCTTTCATTCTTAAAGAAAGGTCTTTATAGTAATTTGGGAATTTCTCAGGGGTTGTATCGTAATTGACATTGAACATCTTATTATAATCAGAAATGGCATCATCCAGAAAATCTCGAGATGTCTTATCCAGTTCTGTAGTCTCAAAGCCTTCATCTAAAAAAACATCTTCCGGGTCATCCTCATTAGCACTGAAACTGAAAATCGTAGCAACTGAGAGCTTACTTTTCCTCTGTTCCAGTTGATTCTTGATCTCGGTGTAATATTTCATTGCCATTGGAATAGATGCCACTGCAAATATAGAATTAAAACCCGAAAGCCTTTGACCTTTTAAGGAATAAAAAGTGTTGCGCTTTGTTTTTTGGTCAAAGTGATCGAGTATATAACTTGATATCTCACGTATGCGTTCCGGTGCCGACATGGCATTTTCAATATCGATGGCTCGAACTTTGGTATCCTTTATATCGTCAGACATTTTAACTGTATTCACATAGTCAATGCGGAAAGGCAAAACATTCCCATCATTTATAGCATCTACAATGGTATAGGTATGGAGCTTATCCCCAAAAGCCTGCTCTGTGGTGCTTCGAAGAAAACTAGCACCAGAACCTGAGTTAACAGCAAAAATTGGAGTTCCGGTAAATCCGAAAATGTGATATTTTTGGAATGTATCTATGATCTTCTGATGCATATCACCAAATTGAGAGCGGTGGCACTCATCAAAAATCAAAACTATATGCTTATTGAAAACATTATTCCCTTTGTTCTTGACGATAAAACTATTCAGCTTTTGAATGGTAGTGATGATAATGCGAGATGTAGAGTCTTCCAGCTGCTTTTGCAATATTCGAGTAGAAGAGTTGCTATTTGCTGCACCTTTCTCGAAACGGTCGTATTCTCTCATAGTTTGATAGTCTAAATCTTTTCGATCAACCACAAACAAAACTTTGTGAATATAAGGAAGTTTAGAAGCAAGTAGGGCTGTCTTGAAGCTGGTGAGAGTTTTGCCAGAGCCAGTGGTGTGCCAAATATATCCGCCTGCTTCAATTGTTCCTGTTTTCTTGTAGTTGTTGGAGATCTCAAT
>WQUF01000335.1 GCA_009785875.1 Oscillospiraceae bacterium
CATATAATGGTAATATAGATATAAGCATGGTAAAGCAGCTATTTGCATCTATAATCGATGATAAAAACTATTATAAATTTGAAAATATTGAATTGCTGCAGGGCAAAGACGATATAATAGATTACTCCATTGAAGAATTGATGTATAAAGGAACATTCTCACCCAAAGAATCAGTGATTAAAAGAGGAGAATTGTATAAGAAAATAATAGAATATGAATCAGGATGCTTCAATATTGCTTTTGATGATGATGAATATTTTGTTGATTATACAATTGAAAATTTAAATATTACTTTAAATTATAGTGATATAAAGTATGTTTTCGATGGTAATATTTCAAATAAAAAAGATACACTCACATTAAATGAAAAAAAAGCGAGGACTATCAGCTATTTTACATTTCAAGGTAGGTTAAACATTTATATTGAAGATAAATTGGATTCAAGTTCCGATATCATTATAAGCCCGAACATTTTAGTATTTCCAGACTCTACTCGAAAATTAAACAATTTAACGAGCATTATTAAAGAAAAATCTCATTTTGTTCCAATAGAAAATGATAATTCATTGGATGAAATATCCTATTTAGATGATTTAGTTGGTTTAGCTGAAGTAAAAGAAGTGTTTAGCTTATTTGAGAAATTTTCTAAATATAAAAAGATTTTAAGGAGCAAAAAAGAATATATTGAACCTGAAAAGCAATCCATGCATATGGTGTTTAAAGGGAACCCAGGGACAGGTAAAACAACTGTTGCAAAGCGTGTTGCAAATCTTTTATACAGATATGAAATCTTATCTAAAAACAATTGTATTGTTGTACATAGAAATGATTTAGTTGCAGAATATATTGGACAAACTGAAACAAAGGTTCAAAGGGTAATAGAAACTGCTATAGGAGGAGTCTTGTTCATCGACGAAGCTTACATGTTAGATAACGAATCAGAAAATGACTATGGGAGGATAGCCTTAATACAGATTATGAATGCAATGGAAACTTATAAGGATGATCTGGTCATAATTCTTGCTGGATATAAAGAAAAAATGAAAAAACTTTTAGAGCTGAATGAAGGGCTTGCATCCAGAATAAAATGGTTTTTAGATTTTGAAGATTACAACGAAGATGAACTGTCAAAGATCCTTCTTACCTTTATTGATAAAAATCTATATAAAATAAATAAAAATACTATTAGAGAAGCTAAAAAAGCTCTGTCTTTTTTACAAAAAGAATTAGACAAGCCAAGAGAAAATAAATTTAAATTTGGTAATGGCAGGGGGGTTCTTGAATTTTATGAGCTCATGGAAATTAGCCTGGCAAGTAGAATGATAAGCAAAGATTATGAGAATATGACTTTAGATGAATTGATGGTCTTCAGCATCGAAGATGTGAAATATGCTAAACGGGCATTTATGAAAAAGGTGCTTAAAAGTGAAAATATAGGTTCTATTGGTTTTCAGACCTAAAATGTAGCGTTTAACATTAACAATTGATTATTTATTTCATATAATAAAATATAAATTTATTTTGGAGGATTATTTATGAAAAATAATCGATATGCTGATGACATCTATGAAAACCCATTTGGTGAGGATCTTGTCCCTGGATGCTATGTTGAAAACGATCCAAGAAAACCTAAGATTGAAGCTTTTTACTACCCTCAAAGCGAGGAGGAATTAGAACAAGATAGAATCTTTAAAGAAAAAGTCATAGAGAGAAGAGTCCGTAATTTCAAAGAAGGTGTAAATATCTTCGAGGATGTTCAAAAAATAGATATAGGTTTAATGCAAGATGCGCCAACAAATTGGGCTTATTTACCTCTTCCAAACGATGCGCAGCTAATATCTTTGATGAACTCGCTAGAAAGCATCGGACTCATAAACCCAATAATTTTGCTAAAGCACCCAAATTACGATTATTACACTATTCTTTCAGGAAAATCCAGAGTACTTGCCTTAAAAAACTTATACGAGAGGGACCATTTGGATAAATATAGATACCCATTATGCTGTATACTGGATTCTGAAAAAGTAGATGAATATTATCTAAGATCGATGATACTTGATTTAAACTTTAAATACAGGACTATTCCACAGGATGTGTTTATCAGGATGATTCTGGATAGGCACGCTCTACTCAAAAAATCAAAGAAGTTTAGGAAAGAATCCAATGTGGCTGAGCTTCTTGCTGAAGAATTTTTGATGTCCACTTCCAGCATATACAATTACTTGGTTTTAGAAAAATTATCTGAAGAAATTAAGACGCTTTTATATGAAAAGAGGATAACCCTTCAGATCGCAAGGCTATTTGCAAAAGTAAATCCTGCGGCTCAAAAGATGATACTGGAAAATATAGACTTTAAGGAGATAAATTGCCTCCACAGGATAAAATTCATAATTGGAGACGGAACAGGTAATGTAGCTTTAGAAAAAATAAAAAGGAACGTTGAGACATCTAAAGATTTGCTTCCAGAGAAGATAAGCTTTAATGTGACCATAAATAAGAGGCTTTTGGGAAAAACTTTAGAAACCTTAATGGATTTAAAGAAATATGCATCTATGAATTTATCCGGGATAATGGGAGACAATGCAAATCGCTTCTGCAAGATCACTTTCGACAAAGACATGATGAAATATTATGTTGAGAAGAATATAGTAGACCAGAAGTCTGTAAGTAAATTGACCGCTACAAAAGTACAAGAAATATTATCGAAATGACCATTGGAAATTGAATAAGGCTTATAAATTAAAGCGCATATCTTTATGATTTAAAAATCATAGCTTTTAATTTATATTTAAATGCTCTTAAAGCCTAAAATGAAACATCTCCTCTTTTCGACGAAATCCTTTGCGAATGAAAATTCGTGTGACAGCAAAAGACATGATATGGTGAGGTTAAATTAAGTGTGTTCATTTATAATGCGAATTTTATCAAAATACATAAAATAAGCTGAAAAGTTTTTTTTAATGAGTGTAACACTTTTTTCCTAAAATATAAGTTTTAGAGTTAAGAAAATAGTTCGTCTTATAGCAATAAAATGTATCAATGTGATAAAATACTAAGAAAACGAGGGAAGGGTTCTTATGGAGAAATATACTGAACAAAATAAGTTAGCGTGGGAATATGATGCTTACAATTTTTGGGTAAATCATTTTGGTATCCCATCTGAAAAAGCAAAAATGGATTTAGAAGATCCTAGGAAAATGTTAAAAAAATATTCAAAATTTTTTCAGAATGTAGAAAGTATAAGAATTGCTAATATATGTGGCTCTTGTGGGAATAAGGCTATACCTCTTGCTATACTGGGTGCCGATGTGTCAATATTTGATATTTCTGAACAGAATAAAAGATATGCCTGTGAAACTGCAGATGCTGCTGGGGTACATATTAATTTTGTTGTTGGAGATGTTTTGAATATTGATATGTCCACCTATGGACAGTATTTTGATATCGCATTTATGGAAGGCGGAATATTACATTATTTTCACGACATTGATAAGTTTATGTCAGTTATCTACAATATACTTAAACCTGATTCAAAACTTATATTAAGCGATTTTCATCCGTTTAACAGAATTGCCAATGCGTTGGGCATTGGTATTAACACAGAGGGAGCAGATTATTTTTCAACCGAGGTCACTGAAGGTGAAATGGCGCATGCACCATTTTATGATGATGAAAAGAGAAAGCAATTCCCTAAATGTATTTGTAGGACGTACACACTTAGCGAAATTATAAATTCAGTAATAAACGCTGGATTTATAATAAAACGTTTCGAAGAATACCCTGGGTGGGTCAATCAAAAACTACCTGGAGAATTTACTATATTAGCCCATAAAAAATTGAACATAAACAACAATGATTAAGAGTATTTGAAATGTGGTTGCGCACGTAAGCAATAAGGACTAGTCAACCATATTGCGCGGACTGTTGGGAAATCCGCCTTTAGCAAGCGGTAGA
>WQUF01000336.1 GCA_009785875.1 Oscillospiraceae bacterium
TAGGAGAGAAGAAGTTTATAAAGAGATATTCTGATGATGGAGAGCCTCAAGGGACTGCTGGTATACCCATTTTAGAGTGCATCAACAAAAAAGATATAACTTTTGCTGTAATTGTTGTCACAAGATTTTTCGGTGGGATATTGCTTGGAGCTGGAGGACTTGTAAGAGCATATATAAAAGCTGCATCATCTGCAATTGATAAATCAGGAATTATAGAAGTGGTTAAAGGATCCGAGATAGATCTTATAATTAGCTATGATCTACTAAGGAAATTTCAATATTTATTTTCAGAGAATAAGATATATATAGAAGACATAGTTTATACAGATAAAGTGGAAATTAAGTGCATAATCGAGAGTTCTAACATTGATTTTTTTAAAAGAATAGTGAGGGAGAATTCATATGGAAAATTTAATTTAAATTGTGATAAAGAAAGAGAATATTTTAAGTTAGGGAATAGGCTATTTTTAAATTTGAAATAAGAGATTTTTTTTGCTATAATACTTAAAGTTAAGAGAGTTTTCTACATAATTTGTAAATATATTTTTGGGAGGATTAATATGTCGGGACATTCAAAATGGCATAATATACAAGCCAGAAAATCAAAAGTCGATGCAAAGAGAGGTAAAATATTCACTAAAATCGGGAAAGAGCTTGCCATTGCGTCAAAAACTGGAGGCTCTAATCCAGATACTAACGGAAAGCTAAAGGATATAATAGCTAAAGCAAAATCCAATAACATGTCTATGGATACCATAAACCGTGCAATTAAAAAAGGTGCAGGGGAAATGGAAGGGGCAAGCTATGAAGAATTTACATATGAAGGCTATGGTCCTGGAGGATGTGCTATGCTTGTAACCACACTTACTGATAATAAGAACAGAACAGCTGGAAACGTTAGGCATACTTTCGACAGAAACGGTGGGAACCTTGGAGCTGCTGGATGTGTAAGTTGGATGTTCCACAGGAAAGGGCAGATGATAATTGAAAAAAACGATGAACATGATGAAGACGAGCTTATGATGATGGCTTTAGACGCAGGGGCGGAAGATTTTAATTCTGAAGAAGGGATTTACGATATAATAACTGCACCTGAAGATTTCACAAAAGTTCTTGAGGAATTAGAAAAAGGCGGACTTTCATTTTTAACTGCTGAGATGACCATGATACCTGAAAATTATGTGGCTTTAAATGAACGCGATTCAGAGAAACTACAAAAATTGGTAGATAAACTGGAAGATGACGATGATATTCAAGATGTATATCATAATGCAGAGTTCCCTGAAGGTTTTGAAGGATAATAAATTAAGCATACTAGCAAAAGATTTCTAGTATGCTTATTTCATTTCAGTTAGATTATTCCAATATCTCTTAGGCATCAATTTCCTTTGCAAATCTAAATTGATCCGATTTTCTATGGTTATAGATTTAAAATATGTCCTCCAGAGGAGTTCTATAAAGGAATCGTCAGAGTTTTCCAAGATCTTAGCACTATAATCTCTTGATAAGGAAATATACTCTATTTCATCTTCATAGCACATTATGGCGATTTCTCTTTTCAAATCGTGTATAATCCACTTTTCGCCCAGCAATCTATCTTTAAAATGATTATATAGGAGAGGAAGGATGTTGTGATCAGGCTCAATTTTTGAATATAGAACATCGTTAGTAAGCCTGTTAAATCTAGCAAACCCTGCAAACCTACTAAATTCATGCAAAACTTTGTGAATTATCTTATCGATTTTAATCACTAATTCGTTTTGTTTATAAAGGTGATAGTTTACTCCATGTTTAAAAGCAAAATCCACATACCTTAAAAGATCCATATGGCAATTAAGATCAGAAAGATTGCAATAATAAATCTCTTCTATAAGATTTGGACCTATCTTTTTCTTTATTGCATTTCTAACTTTACCGTATTTATTGATATCTGAATCGATAAAAAGATATGTATCGCAAAAATTCGGAGTGTATCTATCTTCCCGGAGTATATCAAAAACTTTAATATTTGAATAATAATACTCATAAACACAGGTTAAAAATCCGCCAATACTGCCATCGAATAAAAATATGTTCATAAAAACCTCCTAAAATTGCCCAGAATTTGAACTGATTGAAGGAAGGGATGAAAAAAAGCTAAGCTGCTCAAAATTTGACCTTTGAATTAAAGGTAGATCCACTTTTGGAATGAGCTTATTCCTTATAGAAAAACTATCAAATTTAACATCACCAGCATACTTCCCATTGCAGGTTATGAAATACTTTGCTCTCTTTAAGACTACACCAATATGCTTTAAATCATCGTAATTTAAGCTGCACAACCTTCTAGCTTTTAGTATCTTTAAACAGCTCACTCTTCCTATTCCAGGAATTCTTAAGAGCAGTTCAAAGCTAACTTTATTTATTTCCATTGGAAACTTATCAATATTATTTAATGCCCACTGTACTTTTGGATCTAAGTTTAAATCGAAATATTGATCATCTTCGGTTAAAAGCTCACAAGCATTAAAACCATAAACTCTTATTAGCCAATCAGCTTGATATAACCTATGCTCTCTTAAAAGCGGAGGAGTTTGTATACTTGGAAGCTTAGGAGAACTATTGATAGGAATATATGCTGAATAAAAAACTCTTTTTAAGCTTAATTTATTGTATAAATTTTGTGATAGGTTTATTATTTTAAAATCAGTTTCAGAAGTTGCACCAACGATCAATTGAGTGCTTTGTCCTGCTGGAACAAATCTATTTTTATAGTATTTGCTCTTTAAAACGCTGGAAATATGGCTCATTGGTGTTAAGATGTTATCTTTTGTCTTTTGAGGAGCAAGGAGTTTAAGGCTATCAGAACTGGGAAGCTCGATATTAACGCTCATCCTGTCTGATAAAAGTCCAAGTTTTGTGATGAGTTCCTTTGAAGCTCCAGGAATTGTCTTCACATGTATGTAGCCATTAAATTTATGCTCTACTCTTAATATATGCAAACTTCTTATCAAAAGTTCCATGGTATAATCTGCATTTTTATACACTCCAGAACTTAAGAATAATCCCTCTATGTAGTTTCTTTTATAAAAATTTATGGTTAAAAGTGCGATTTCTTCAGGCGTAAACATGGCTCTTTCTATATCATTTGTGCATTTATTTGCGCAATATAGGCAATTATATATGCAGTTATTTGTGAGAAGTATTTTTAAAAGTGAAATACACCTTCCGTCTGGTGTAAAGCTGTGGCAAATACCTGCTGATGCCGTATTTCCAATAAATGATGATTTTGCTTTTCTATCTGATCCACTTGAGGAACAAGATACATCATATTTTGCTGCATCAGATAGTATGATGAGTTTTGATTTTATAGTTTCACCATCCATAAGTCACCTCGAATATATGTTCTTATTTATTATACCAAATATATGTTCTACTGTAAATAAGAATTATGATACAAATTTAAATATAAAATTCCATATAATCTAAAAATTTGATTATATGGAATTAATTAAAGTTATATGAGTCTTAAATCATTTGAATATTCATAAGAAATGTATTCATTAAAATCTGTACTAAGCCAAGCTTTTTCATCATGAGATAAACTTGAGATTTCAGCAACTTTTTTATCTTTAAGGACGTCGATTACTCTATCGATCACTTCAATTTCATCATCTTCAAACAATGACAAATCTAAGGGGCAATCGCTTTTTATTATTTCATATTCACCATAGCCATTAGTTTCAATCTCAGTGTAAAATTTATCTGTAGTTAAAGCCAAGATTTTCTCATATCCATTTTTCTCAATGACAGGACCAAATTTGTTTTTTATATATCTAAGTCCAGTAATAGATAAAACATTATCTTTAAAATATAAATTATCGATAAACCACAAGTATTTATTTATGCTGGTTCTTGTTAAATTATTTACTTTAGAAGCGATATAAGATATTAAGTCCTCCAGCTTATCAAG
>WQUF01000337.1 GCA_009785875.1 Oscillospiraceae bacterium
AAATTACTTCCATTTGAAAATCTTGCTCTAGTGAATTTTATAGAATCTTCATTCCCTAATTTTGAAAATTCATCTATTTTTGGTCCCCCTGGGTATTCATAGCCTAACACCCTGGCAACTTTATCGTAAGCCTCTCCTGCTGCATCATCTTTAGTTTCTCCCAATATTTCATAACAAACATAGTCTTTGACAAAAATTATAAAAGTGTGTCCTCCAGATACAACAAGCCCTAAATATGGTGGTTCTAAATTTTTATGTGCAATATAATTTGAACAGATATGCCCTTCTATATGGTTTACTCCAATAAAAGGCTTATTAATAGCAAATGAAATTCCTTTAGCGTATTGGATTCCAACTAAAAGTGCTCCAACAAGACCAGGCCCATACGTCGCTGCAACTAAATCAATATCTGAAAAATCTAAGGATGATTCTAAAAGTGCCTCTTTAACCACAGTATAAATTGTCTCAACGTGCATTCGTGAAGCAACTTCGGGTACAACACCTCCAAATTTTTTATGAGTTTTAATTTGGCTATATACGATATTTGAAAGAATATCCCTTCCATTTTTTACTATGCTGCAGCTGGTTTCATCGCAGCTAGTTTCTATGGCTAAAACATTTAAATCTTTATTCATCTTTCACCTTAATATATAATATAAAAATAAGTACTTATATGATACACTATAGTATAATCATATACCATATAAAAAGGTGTTAATAAATGAAAAATTATGCAAAAATAATCATCAAGGGTTCCCCTATCTCAAAATCTAATTTTAAACTTTATAATTTAAAAGGGAGAGCAATATTACCTTATAACACAGGAAAATATCATGACAGATATGCAAATTACGAAGATCAAATAGCTTTAGAGGCAAAAATTCAAAATCCTGGCATTTTTATTACAGAATCTATGATAGCAATTTTAAAAGTATATTACAAATCTGAAAAAAGGCATCCTGATACCAATAATATCACAAAGAGCATATTCGATGGAGTCGAAAAAAGCGGAATTATAGCAAATGATGCTCAGATAAGAAGGCTTATTATAGAAGAGTATTATGATAAAATCGATCCCAGGTTTGAGCTTGAATTATTTGGTGAAAGTGAATTTGAAATGCAATATATGGTGAACAAGAGATTAAATTGCGTAAAACCAATAGAATATACTTATCCAAGCAATAAGAAAATAAAATATAAGATAAAAACATCCCATGATAAGTTAAATGGAGTGTGCAATATATGCAATAAATCTTATCATGAAAGCGACTTAATAAAGGCAAACAATGGCAGCATAATAATTTGCAAAAAGTGTTTCATAAAACTCGTAAAATAAGAGCCTCACTTAAAAAGCGAGGCTTTAAATTAAAACTTGAATCTAAAATGCTAAAATGATTTATTTGTTTGAATCTCTGATTATGCTCTTTGCAAGCAAATCAATATCTAAACTAGAATTGCCTGCTTCTTCTTTGAATTTTTTGTAGTCAAGCAATATATAAACTGGTTTATTATTTTTCAAAATAACAAGTGACTTATGCTGTTCTAAAAGTTTTATTACTTTTGAAAAATTTTGATTGACTTCTGAAATTGATACAAGCTTATCTGAATTTATAAGCACGAAAGCACCTCCAAAAAGTATTGTAAATTTATTTGATAATAAATTTATTTTAATTTAAAAGTTTTTAGTATACTAATATTTAAATATATTATTGAAAATTAAAATAAAAGTTATCTATAGTATAAATTATTAACAAAATTTATTAAGAATATACATCTAATATTATGATATTAAAAGTTAATAAGGATATAAATAATAGTTAATTATCTTTCTATACATTCTTTGATCTTTTCAACTATTATAGAAGTCTCTTCTAAGATGGCAAAAATATTTTCATGTATAAATGCTGCATTTCCACATATAAAAATACCTTCAATTTCAGTTTGAAAATATTTATCAAATTTTACGGATCCATTGACGATGTTAAATTCAAGATTCAAATTTTTAATAAGCTCAAAATCAGGCTGAAATCCTAAAGAAAATATAACACAATCACAAGTTATTAATGTTTCTAAGGATTCATTTAAAGCATTTAAACAATAAACTCCTTCCACTCTTTCTTTTCCAATAATACGCTTTAATATTGTACTTGTAATGATCTTAACACCAAATATTTTAGCTTCTGTTAAAGCATCTTTTGTACATCTAGGTTCATCGTTTGATTCTAGTATACACTTTACTTCTGCACCCTCTAAAATTAACCTCCTTGCCATTAGAATTGACATGTCATTGCAGCCATAAATTAATATCTCCCTCCCAGGCAAATGTCCGTCTAATCCTAAAAATTTCTGAACTGTTCCATAACTGTAAATGCCTGCGCATTTGCTATTAGTGATGTTAATTGCTCCAAGGGATTTTTCTTTGCATCCCACAGAAATAAGCAGAACTTTAGATGATACTTTGTTTACTCCTTCATATCCATTGATATATTTGATTATTTTATCTCTTGTAACCTCTAACACGGTGGTATTTAACTTATATTTAATGTTAAGTTCATTAATTTTTCTAATAAATTTATATATATATTCTGTACCTGTTAGATTGTCATTATTCATATTTTTAGCATTACCTATTTCTAGACATTCATTTAATATTCCGCCTAAAAAATTTTCCCGTTCAATAATTAATATATCTTTTATACCCAACATATAGGCATTTATGGCAGTTGAAAGCCCAGCAATTCCTCCACCTATTATGACTAAATCATGATACTCCATTTAAATCTCCCCATTCCTCATCCATTAATATAAAAGATCATCATATTAATTATTTGGACTTTATTCTGAAATCCTTAGTAAATATTTTTTTATTCCTATTATAATTATAATACTAAATTCTAATTATTTCTACCTCTAAATCAGTCTTTATATTTAATATTAAATATATTCTACATTTCTAGTTCGTATGTCAAAAAATTATTAAATATTCTTTAACATAATAAAAAGCCCTAAGAATAGGCTTTTTGAAACTAATATATCATAATTTTTTCCCTTGATTGACGTTTATTTGTGTGACGTTTTGGGAATTATTTTTTTGAAAACACAGAATAAAATTACCTTTTATCAATTCGCCTCTCTCTTTAAAAGCTAAAATATCCATGGAAAATTTAGACACAAAATAATTGTTTCCAATGCTCTTTCGGACCTTATCCACATCTTTATTTAAATTTAAATCGCTATCAAACAATCTATCTACTTTCTTATTGTTAAAATAAAGATACTCAAATCTGATTAAATCTTTAACTATTTCAGAATCCTCTGGAAATTTTAATTTTGCAAACATGTAGAGGACTCTATAATTCTCTTCGTTGGAAATGCTCCTCTCAAAACCACCTATTCCCTTCAAAAATGATGCCAAAGAGAGATAAAAATCATAAGCTGTTTTAAATTTTAATTCGAAGAATTTAAGTGTCAAATTGAATCTACTAGAGTTATGATATCTATCTAAAACCTCTTCTACAAGTTTTAATTCTAAAATATCATCATAGCTAATAAAATCATTTGAGAGTATTTCATAAGGTGGAAATGGACTTACCTTCATGCCCCATTTCTCCGTTTGAAAGCTCATAGGGGAACCTTTTATGATCTTTAAAAATCCAAGTTGCAATTCATTCGGCTTTAGATGATATATTTCATTAAATGAATTGATAAAGCTCGCTTTGTTTTCTAAAGGAAGTCCAGCAATCAAATCTAAATGAATTTTAATATTTGTGTTATCCCTTAAAAATAGAACATTTTCCTTTAATTTCAATAAATTCATGCTCCTATTTATGGTTTTAATCACATCACAATTTGTAGTCTGAACACCTATTTCAAATTGAAATAAGCCTTTTGGAGCTCTTTTTAAAAGAACTAACTCTCTTTCTGAAAATAAGTCTGCAGAAATCTCAAAATG
>WQUF01000338.1 GCA_009785875.1 Oscillospiraceae bacterium
TGTGTTTTAAAATAATTTCATTGAGTATAAGGGCAGTAAACATAAACTCTTTATTTATATCTATATTATAACCAAGATAAAGGCTTAACTATATATTTTATTAATTTTTTTAATATGTTTTACTTTTTTTGATCTTTTTGCTGTCTATATTCTTACCACTAATAGTTTCTTGAATAGCCTCTATCGTTTCTGCGTTTGGTATCTCGAGTTCTTCAAATGAAATCCTTTGTTCTGCCACTACTCTTTTAACTATTCCATTCAGAAGCGAAGATACAGACAACCCTATTTTATTAGCGAATTTTTCTAAATCGAT
Organism: Oscillospiraceae bacterium; assembly: GCA_009785875.1. Taxonomy (GTDB): domain Bacteria; phylum Bacillota; class Clostridia; order Clostridiales; family Clostridiaceae; genus WQUF01. The sequence goes on from WQUF01000338.1 coordinate 314, forward strand.
TTTATCTTCTTCTTCAATTTTTATTCTCAAATCAACTTCTGCCACATTTTACACCTCCTCACAAATTATTCTTATTCAACGTCAGGATAATAAGAGGCATCAAATATTATTTTCTGCTCCATCACTTTTAAACAGAGTGGTTTTTTTTACTTCATATTTTGTTTCATTCATCGGTATCCAAATCCTCAAAAAGTGCATTTATATCCCGATACCCCTTTACGTTTGGGTCACGGCTTATCCGCTCTGCTTCTACCATAGCTTCTAAAGTTTCAAGGTTCGGACGCTCGGGACGCAGATCAAATTTTAAACTTTCAGTTCCATCCATATGAAATCGACTCCTTTCATTGTCATTATATTGCATATCATTCACATTTGCAACTAAGTATAAGTCATAGGTAAGTCATTTATTTATCTTTATATAAAGTGATAAACCTGCTACAATGAGCATATACTATAATAGTAATGTAATGGAGTTAATATGGAAAAGAAGATAATTATAATTAAAGATGGCCCATACAAAGTCTGTGGCGGCATTAAGCTTAGCATTTACAGGATAATAAAGAGAGATGACAGAGAGAAATTAGAATTCATCAGCAAAATTGAAACGAGTGAAACCTATTTTTTATGCAGATGTGGTAAATCAAATAAAAAACCTTTCTGCGATGGAATTCATTCTAAAGTTAAATTTGATGGCAAAGAAGTAGCTTCCAGAGAACCTTATACTAAAAGAAGCAGAATAATAAAAGGCAATTCTGTATATCTATTAGACGATGATAGATGCGCATATGCAAGATTTTGTCATTTTAATGATACAAGTGTTTGGTCATTAATAAGAAATGGTACTACAAAAAGCGAAATACAAGAAGGCATTCAAGGAGCTTGTGAATGTATAACTGGTAGATTAACAGTGTTCAATAAAGAAAAACAGCCTTACGAAATCAAAGCTGAACCTGAAATTATCTTAATTGAAGATTTTGATAAGAAAGTGAGTGGAGGAATTTTTGTACGAGGCAAGGTACCTCTTTATTCATCTGATGGATCTATGTATGAATTAAGAGATAGGTATACCCTTTGCAGATGTGGTCATGCTGAAAATATGCCATTTTGCGATGCACTGCACATTAATTCTAAATTTAAAGATGGCCTTACCAATTTTTCTTAATCATGGATCATAATCTAAAAAACTTTACAGAAATTTATATTATATAGTATATTAGCTCAGCTTGTATAATACTCTATTATTAATAGAAAGTATAATATGGAGGATACAATGGGCCAAAATATGATCGATATTTCAGATGAAATAATTGATTGGGCTATTAATAAGGTTTCAAATAATGATACTTTAGCTTCAAGGCTTAAAAAATGGAAAACTACTCATAAAGTTTGGTTTGAGGATGTTAAACTCATGAGCAACCAAACTAAAATACCTCTTGGATATTTCTTCTTAAAGATACCTCCAGAAAAAGAACTGGATGTTTTAAACTTTAAAACTGTTGGAGGAAAAAATTTAAAAGATTTTAGCCAAAACTTAGCAGATACCATAAGCGATATGGAATGCTTACAGGAATGGATGAAGGACTACTTAATTTCACAAAATCATGGAAAATTAGACTTTGTATGCTCTTTAAAAGATGAGACTAATATTGAAAAAATTGCTGATAAAATTCGTGAGCGTTTAGGCATTAAAATAGACTGGTATACTGAAAATAAAAATCCATGGGAATCGTTTAAGAAGATTAGACATAAGCTTGAAAATATCGGAATAATTACGATGATGAGCGGAGTTGTAAGACAGAATAATCATAAAAAGCTTCCCATAGAAGAGTTTAGAGCTTTTACATTAATAGACGAATATGCGCCGCTAATATTTATAAATTCAAATGACTCATATGGCGAAAGATTGTTTTCAATTCTGTATGAGGCTGTTCATATCTGGCTTGGATGCTATGACTTTTTCAATCATAGAAAAATCGATGTCCATTGGTTTAAAAAAGAAGAGAAAATTTGCTATAATGCCTGCATCGAGATTCTTGTGCCAAATGAAATTTTTATTAAAAAATGGCTGGAAAATAGTAAAGAAGATATAGAAGACAAAATATACGATTTAGCAAATATCTTTAGATGCAGCAATATTGCAATATGTAGAAAAGCTCTAAACAATAAATTCGTAGATTATAAATTTTTTAAAGATTTTATCCATAGTCAACTTGACGGTGAGGAAAATGCGAAAAAAGCCAGCGGAGGGCATTATTACAATATCATTAAAACAAGAATTGATAATAGACTCCTGCTCGCTCTAGATAATAGCATTAAAGAAGGAAAAACTACTTATGACGATCTTTATAAATTTACAAGCTTAAAAGAAGAATCCTTTAAAAAGCTAATGGAAAAAGTAAAAGAAGATATATAATTAAAAAGCAATTCCTTAAAATCTATATTTCCAAGGACTTCCTAAAAAACCTTGTAATAAGCTTAATCACTTAATTACAAGGTTTTTTGGCTTTCAATGAAATCTAATAATAGAGTAACACCTTTAAAGAGAAATTCATATTATAAATTGATAATAGATCAAAAGAATTTAAAACCTCTTTATGTTTTAAAATTCCAATTTTTCAAATACTAACAATAAATAGTATAAATTTAAAAAAATAACAAATATTATGATGGAAATAATTTGAATAATTATCTAATTAGTTGGCAAGGGAGGTGTAATACTTTGAACTTTTTTTAGATTGCACTTAATTTTTTTTAAGGAGGAATAAGATGAAGAAAAACATGCGTATTTTCATAATGGTTCTAATTATTTCATTTTCACAACTTTTAAATGCAAATGCTGTTGATATTAAGACGAAAAACCAATGTATACCTAAAACGATAACTCAAAATGCAATGTGGAGCCAAAATATATTTAAAGCTATAGGTACATATCCATATAATGCATTCGGGCTGCATAGTATAAGTAATGAAAATGAGCCAATACTTTTAGCAGTAGACGGAGATCTTTATAATGTAGACTTTAATGGAAATGGCAATACAGGTGGAGGTGTTCCTTTCTTTCTTGAACCCTTGGTTGGAGGAGATCCTGTAACACTTCCTGATAACACTTATAATTTAGTAAAGACAGGCTATGAATTAACAGGTTGGAACACAAGTCCTAATGGAGATGGAACCCATTATGATTTAGGAGAGACAATAGACTCTCTCCAAGAAAGCCTTTATTTATATGCTGAATGGACTGCTAAAAGCGACATTCTGGTTTCATTTGATTTAAATGGCTTTGCTGGTACCGTCCCTAGTTCAATATATGTAACATTTGATGCTGCTTATGGAACATTGCCTTCCCTCACTAGAACTGGTTACATTTTTGATGGTTGGTTCACTGCTGCATCTGGTGGAACTGAAGTTACTAGTGCCACTATTGTTGCTAATGAAGATCCTCATACCCTTTATGCTCAGTGGACTGCTAAAAGCGGTATCCTGGTTTCATTTGACTTAAATGGCTTTACTGGTACCGTCCCTGGTTCAATATCTGTAACATTTGATGCTGCTTATGGAACATTGCCTTCACTCACTAGAACTGGCTACATTTTCGACGGTTGGTTCACTGCTTCAT
>WQUF01000339.1 GCA_009785875.1 Oscillospiraceae bacterium
TCCATCTGTATCAAAGTCTAATACTTCTTTCCAAAGTGGTGCAAGATAGCATATATGGATCTGCTGCCCTGTATATTCCTGAGTGATTTGAAATTCCATTATGACTTTTGTCTTTTTCATAGCAGAAAATAAAGGATTGACAGGCTCCCTAACTTGGAAATCCATAGGTCCATTCTTCACTTGCAAGTATACATTTTCATCAAAGAGTCCATCTAAAGGCAGAAAATTATCGTAAGCAGCTTTAGCTCTATCGGTAGTCCTGTCTCTCCAGTCCTGATGGCAGTTATATACAAAGCATCTCCAGATTATACTCCCACCGTATGGCTTTAAAGCTTTCGCAAACATATTTGCTCCATCTGCGTGATTTCTTCCATAAGTGAAGGGCCCGATTCTCCCTTCAGAGTCAGCCTTCATGACAAAGCCACCTAAATCAGGTATTTCATGGTAAATCTCCTTGCATTTATTCATCCACCAGTTCTTCACATCTTTATCTAATGGATCAGCAGTGGAAAGCTCGCCCATAGTGATAGGTGCAGCAAAGTTTGCACTTATGAATAATTTAATCCCGTACTTCCTAAATATTTCATTTAGATCTTTAACTATATATAATTTATCAAATATGAGCCTAGTTGCTTCATAATCCACATTTATATTGTTAATGCATATAGAATTTATCCCTATGGAACAGAGGAACCTTGCATAGTCCTTTATCCGATTCGTATCTTTATTTAAATCATCATTGCAAAAGAATATAGAACCTCCTGCATACCCTCTCTCGACTTTGCCGTTTAAGGTATCCCAATGATCTATCATGCGAATATCATTCATAGGAGTATATCTTTTTTCTTCAATATCATCTAGCTGCATTCCAGCGAGCAATTTAAATACACCATAAAGAAAACCTTTTGAAGATTTTGCATATATATAGATCTTTTCATCTCTTAATTGGATTGAAAAAGCTTCATCGTTTTCAAGATCATCATCTTTTATGAGGCATATACCGCTTTCTTCATTTTCATTCTCTAGTATATTATGTGAAAAACCCATCTTTAAAAGTGCTAAATTTAACTCCTCTATAGCACTCTGAATCAAATCATCTCTATTATCGTAGTCTATATTTCTTAAATATTTTGCATACTTTTTATCTGCTAAATCGTAATTTAACCAACAGCTGTCTATCATTAAACCCCCCATTTATCTCTTACATCCATATATCTATTTCTAAATTCCGAAGGAGTAAGCCCTTCAATTTCCTTAAAGACCCTGTTAAACGTAGATATGCTATTGAAGCCAGATTCCATGGCGACTTCTGTAATAGGAATTGAGGAAGTGGATAATAGGACTTCCGCATTTCGAATTCGCACGCTTATTAAATATTCATAAAAGGATCTATTTGCAAACTGCTTAAAAAGCCTCTCAAAATGAAACTTACTAAAACTTGCTATTTTTGCGACATCCTCTAGCTTTAAGTCGCTGTTATAAAAGTTGTTTATATGATTAAGGCATAAATTAAATTTTTGAATGTATTCTTTCCTTTTAACTGTTTTATAATCCACCAAAAGAGTATCTAGCACTTTAGAATCCCTTGCCATTATTACAAACATCTCCACAAGCTTTGAAAATATGATAGTCTCATAAAAATCCTGTTTTTTAAAATATTCATCGCTTATTTCAAACAATATATTTTTCAAAGCTCTTTGGGAAACTGGACTTTTATCAAATGTTATCACCTGTGGCATAAGCATTAAGTGCAGTATATTTGTAGTATCTTTTAACTTATTTAACAAAGACATATCAAACTGTAAAATAATTCGGGTACCTTCACTTGGAGAATTTATTTTGTGAAGCTCTCCTGGGGGCACGATTAAAATATCCCCTTCTTTTAAATTAAATCGCTCATCACAGGTCTCCACACTATAGTTTCCTTCAACAGGCATTATTATTTCAACAGCATTATGCCAATGATCAGGATAATTTTCCATCTCTTTATTTTTGTAAAGCAAAATCAGAGTATTTTCATTGTATTCAACTTTTTCAAAAATTCCATCTAAATTTTTAATCAAAACATCACCCCAAATAATAGTGAATATTGAATAATGAATAATGGTAATAGTGAATAGTATAACTTAATTTTATAATTTTAAAGTTAATTAAACAATATGCTTTTAAAAAAATAGCAATATTTGAGGAGTATACAGCAATAAATGATAAGTGATTTTAATGCGTTAGAGTTAATATAAAAAAGATAAAATAGAAGTATTTAGCATAGGAGTGTTTTATTTGGAGAAGTATCCTTATACAGATGAAAATTTATCCTTTGAAGAGCGCGCTAGAGACTTAGTGAAGAGAATGACATTGGATGAAAAAATTAGTCAGATGGTCTTTAATGCAAAGGCAATACCTCGTCTTGGAATAAAAGATTACAATTGGTGGAACGAAGCGTTACATGGAGTGGCAAGAGCTGGTACTGCTACAGTTTTCCCACAGGCAATAGCACTTGCAGCGAGCTTCGACGAGGATATGGTAGAATCTGTTGCAAACGTTATTTCAGAAGAAGCCAGAGCTAAATTCAATATGCAGCAGGAAAAAGAAGACTATGATATACACAAAGGTTTGACGTTCTGGTCCCCAAATGTAAATATCGTAAGAGATCCAAGATGGGGAAGAGGACAAGAAACTTATGGGGAAGATCCTTATCTTACAGGAAGGCTTGGTGTAAGATTTGTAAAAGGGTTGCAAGGAGATGGAAAATATTTAAAATCCGCTGCTTGTGCAAAGCATTTTGCCGTTCATAGCGGTCCTGAGAGCATGCGCCATCGTTTTAACGCTGTTGTATCTAAGCGTGACCTTTTTGAGACATATCTTCCAGCTTTTAAATCTTGCGTGGAAGAAGGAAATGTTGAAGCTGTAATGGGAGCTTATAATATGACTAATGGCGAACCCTGTTGTGGAAGTAAAACATTATTGGTGGATATTCTAAGAGGAAAATGGAAATTCAAAGGTCATGTGGTTTCAGATTGCTGGGCTTTGAAAGACTTTCATGAAAACCATCTGGTAACGAATAATGCAGTAGAATCTATATCATTAGCTGTGAATAATGGCTGCGATTTAAATTGAGGAACCCTATATTCTAAAATGCTGGATGCATTTAAAGAAGGGTTAGTAAGTGAAGATACCATAAACCGTGCAGTAATTAGGCTCATGACAACAAGGTTTAAACTTGGATTGTTCGATAACTTGGAAAGCGTTCTATATAATAAAATTCCTTTCGAGAAGGTGGACTGCAAGGAGCATAAAGATCTCAATTTAAAGGCTTCTCAAAAAAGCATCGTCTTGCTCAAAAATAATGGAATTTTACCACTTGATAAGTCAAAAATCAAATCTATAGGCATCATAGGTCCTAATGCAAACTCAAGAAAAGCTTTGATAGGTAACTATGAGGGTACTGCATCTAGGTATATTACTGTTTCAGAAGGCATTGAAGATTACTGCAAAGATGGTATAACTGTTAGATATGCTGAAGGATGTCACCTTTACAAAAATAACATGTCTGGTCTTTCTGCTCCAAATAAAAATGATCGCCTTGCTGAAGCTATTTCCGTCGCAGAAATAAGCGATTTAGTGATACTTTGCTTGGGCATCGACTCCACAGTAGAGGGTGAAGAAGGCGATACCAGCAATGAATTCCCTGGTGGGGATAGAGAATCTTTAGAACTTCCTGGTAGACAGATCGAACTATTAGAAAAATTAATAGAAGTAGGCAAGCCTATCATTTTAGTGTCAATGTCCGGAAGTGCCGTTACCTATGGAGGATTAGATGAAAAAGTAGATGCATTAGTCCATTCCTTTTATCCAGGATCCCTTGGTGGAAAAGCAATTGCATCGGTTTTGTTTGGAGATTTTTCACCTGAAG
>WQUF01000340.1 GCA_009785875.1 Oscillospiraceae bacterium
GAAAGGAGTTGATGAGAATATTCCACCAACGAATAAATAGACAATAGACGCTACTAGATTTACCAAAGAAATGCGAATAGAGACCTTGTAGGACAAGGGGTAGAAGGGTCGGCCATTTTTTTAAAAAATTCAAAAAAAAGGCTTATTTGTGTTATGCTTAAAAAAAACTTAAAATAATAAGAGTTAATTAATAACTCTAAAAGTATAATAAATAACCTGTTAATACTATATAATTTATGCTATTATAACATAATATATACTTTCTAAATGGAGGTCAATTAAAAAATTTTTTTTTAAATGAATAATTAAATTATCATTGGATATAATACTAATGAACAGTACTTAGAAAACTTTAGAAGCTCTAGGTGGTTCAAAAAAACCTAGAGCTATTTATAGATTCTAGGTTTTTTATTTTCGTATCACAATTATTCTTCTCGTTGACACCAGATTTAAATCATGCTAGCATTTAATAAAAGCTAGTGGAAATCTGGGCACTTATGATAAATTGAAATCTATTCTTAAAGAAATCAATCAATGGGATGAAGCGTATTCTGATTTAATACAAAAAATAGCTCAAAACCTACCTCCACTTACATACATGATTAAAGCTCAGTAAATGACCCGTAAAAAAAAATTTTTTTAATGAATAATTAAATTACCATTGGATATAATACTAATGAACAGTTACTTAGAAAACTTTAGAAGCTCTAGGTCGTTCAAAAAAACCTAGAGCTATTTATAGATTCTAGGTTTTTTATATTAAATAGATTTTATAATTTGTATAGTCTTCATAATCCAATTCAAAGCACCATCAAAGCGATATTTTTGAAATCCTGCCTCTTTAAGTATAGATGCAACTGCATTTTCAGAAATACCAAGATTTAAAAGTGATTTAATATCTCGCTGTTTAGAAATTTCTTGAACGTAATCATAATATGTCCCACTAAACCCAAAACTTGTTGAATATTTAATTGGGTCTTGGACAGCCTTTAGAACAGTCTCCTCTGTATCTTCATAAAACAAACTTCGCCCATTGTCATAAAGTGGATAAAAAGTTTCTGTTTTACCACTAATCTTAACTGCCATATTTGATAGATGTCGGTCATCCTGCCTAGTAAAAAAGTCAAGCAATATCATTCTGCTAATATCGTCTTTATATTGAGGACGAACGTTTGTAAGATTTAGATACTCATTTTCGGAGCGAGGACCATCAAATAAATGGCGAAAGTGCACGATATAGTCTTTTGAAAAATCATACATAAAAGCAGAAAACACAGTATCTTTATCAGTACGATAAGCTTCGCAACAAGGAACACCTAATTCTCTTGCAAGCAGAAAAACCGCCACCTCAGATTCCACATCTGTTACCAATGGATTGATGCGCCGCTTGTAAATACCATATTGACCATTATAAACACCATAACGCTTGATATTATACCCTTCAGGTGTGTCAATGCTATCTCCCACTAAGTCAATATGCTGATGAAATACCGATTTAAATACTAAAGTCATGGCGTTTTCCAGCTTTTCATTTTCATCATGTGCAATCCACAACAAATCTTTAGGATGGATCCCACGTGTAATCTCTGCAATGCTGAGCACATCATAACGAGAAAGCCCTAAACGAAATAGTATCTTTTCGATATCTCTGCGATTTTTATCTACTATGCGTTCAGATAAAAATTCAATAAACTGCTCCCTAGTCCACGTTATATGATTATTTGTATATAAAGAAACGACCTCATTATAATTAGGATGGATAAATGAAACTTTGTTTTCATGGTCGATTGTTCCGATAACAGCATCATCCCATTTTAAATATCTATAGGCTTTACTATAAGATGGGTCATAAGAATCCTTTCTTGGATATGAGATTTTAAAATTCTTCCCATCATATTCAAGAAGGCAAAATTCACCTGTTCCAAATGCTGTATTTCCTTCATTGTATGAATATTTCTCTTTCATAAGTGACACTAAAATTGCTTTAAGTATAGATCCATGAGCAGTAATCAGTATTGTTTTATCAAAGTATTCATTAATATACTTTGTTATTGCGATCCCTGCCCTTTCGCACAAATCTTCCACAGACTCCACATTTGGATATCCTTTTCCAGAAAACTTTGCATTTCTTTCTTCTTTTGTTAGGTCTTCGCCTAGACCAAAACAGCGTTCAATAAAGCCTTGTTCGACGATTATATCCTTCTTATCATATCCGATTTTATCTGCGATAATTTCAGCACTTCTCTTCGCTCTAATTAATGGACTAGTAATAATAATATCAATGATTTCACCTGTACGTATTAAAAAATCTCCTGCATCTTTAATCTGCTCAATACCTTTTTCATTCATAGGTATGTCTGTGTGCCCTTGGAGCCTTCCTTCTTTTGACCAATCAGTCTCTCCATGTCTAAGCAAATATATTTTCATACTTTAGCATTCTCTCCTTTTTTGACTGTTCCAGTGAGGCATCTTTAGGTATAATTCCAGTGAGTGAATCAAGAATATCAGTTTTATTTTTAGCATTAATTAATTTAACAGATGGTCTAATATTTTCCTCACGTTTAATCCAATTTCGAATGCCATATCCTGCATACGGTTCGTCTGAATATATTGGAATTATATGCAAATGGGCATGAAAAACAGATTGCCCTCCCACATCACCGCAATTCCAACCGACATTATATCCATCAGGATTATATTTTGAATCCAAAAAAGATTTTACTTTACCAATAAGCTCTTTTGTTGCTTTCCATTCCTCATCATCTAGGTCAAAAACCGTTTCCCTATGCACCTTTGGGATGATAATACATGAACCAATGAGTATTTTTTCTTCTTTAGCTATGCAAACGCAAAATTCGTTTTCAAAGAGAATTGTTTCTTTTTTATTGTTTTTATAATCGCAAAATATGCACGAATCCATTTTACCACTCCTACTTTATAAACTATCTCTGATTTTATTATAATATTTTTTTTAAAAAACGTATATTTAAATTATCTCTGGTTATAATAATATCGAACGGAACTTAGAAAACTGTTATAAGCTCTAGGTGGTTCATATTACCTAGAGCTATTTATATAGATTCTAGGTTTTATTTTTTATTTGACTAACCTTTTCTTATATGATAAAATGTAACCTGTGCTAGTACGAACGGTCCTCTGCGAGCTTTGGCATGAACGTTTAATATTATGTAGGAGGGAATGCACATGTTGGATGTTATAAAAGCCATAGAACAAGAACAGATAAGAACAGATCATCCTGATTTTAGAGCTGGTGATACAGTTAAAGTTCATATCAAAGTAAAAGAAGAAAAAAGAGAGAGAATTCAAATTTTTGAAGGAACAGTTTTAAAGAGACAAAATGGTGGAACCAGAGAGACCTTTACTGTCAGGAGAATTGCTTCAGGAATCGGAGTTGAAAGGATATTTCCAGTTAATTCGCCTGTAATCTCTAAAATCGAAATAGTTAGAAAAGGTAAAGTTAGAAGAGCTAAGCTATATTACTTAAGGAAGAGAGTTGGCAAAGCTGCTAAGGTTAAAGAATTAATCATTAAAAAAGCCCAATAAGGCTTTTTTTAATATTTTTATGAGGTAATTTAATGGATAAAATCAATTGGTTTCCAGGTCATATGGCTAAAACCATTCGTGAAGTAAAAACAATAATCAATATGGTAGATGCTGTAATCGATATTCGAGATGCACGTATCGTATTTTCAAGCTCCATTCCAAATATCAAAAACATCACAAATAACAAGCCAAGATTGATACTTTTAAATAAAAGCGACCTTGCTGATAAAAATATTACAAATCGTTTCTTAAAATACTTAAAAAGCGAAAACACCTTGTGTCTAGAGGTAAATTCTCTAACTGGAATGGGAATAAATAATATTAAAAAAAATCTGCAGGAACTTTTAAG
>WQUF01000341.1 GCA_009785875.1 Oscillospiraceae bacterium
ATATAAAAACTTAAAAGGATTAAAAAGCTATGAAAAATACTCTAAGACCAGATCCTACACTTAAAGATTATTGGCGCAATAATAGTCGTTTTTCAGATTTTTATGTAAAGATTAACATAAAAATCTTTACGTTAAGAAATTCGTTACGTTAAGAATAGCAATTTAAACACTGAAAATAAGCCATTTTAAAGAAAATATCTTTACATAAAAAACTGAATAATGAATATTGTAACCATAGATCATATTTAAAAGGAGGACTGATCTATGGAAACTAATTTAAAAATGCTTATTCAGCTTTGTGATCAAGAGCTAAGCAATCGAGAGTACAGTTTCATGCATCACAAAAGCATAAGTGAAGCATGGGAAGAGCTATTACAATGGATGATAAAAAATGGTTATGAGAGTTTTAATGAGTCTATTGGTTATCAATACTGTAATGAAGTATTTGGATCTACTGTTTCATCTGGCATAAAAAAAAGTGACCGAGTAAGATTACGTGCTGTAAGAATGTTGATATCATATCAAATAGATGGTGACTTTGAATTCAGAACACCATATGTATCAAAGGCATCGTTAATAGGTCAAACAGGAAAACACATGGAAGAATACCTTCAATATTTACGCAAAATAGTTCGTCAAGCTGATGATACAATAACACTCAAACGTTTTTTTCTTCTAGCTTTGAATACTTATCTTGAAAATCGTCAGATTGCACTAGAAGATGTGAGTATAGATATATTTGCAGACTTTTACGTGAAACAAAATTATACACTTGCGTCAAAAAATCGTTGTAATTCAACACTTAGGCAATATCTGCGTTATGCATATGATAATGGCATAACATCAAAAGATTGTTCCATCTATATATTGCCAGACAATTATAAAAAACATTGTAAGTTACCAACGACATACACAGAGGATGAGATAAAGAGGATGCTAGAAGCAGTTGATAGAGCTTCAGCTATAGGGAAAAGAGATTATCTTATCTTATTATTAGCATCTGAATATGGTTGGAGAAGCTCGGATATTGTAAACTTCAGCTTCAGCCAGATCGACTGGGATAAGAATACAATAACCTTTAGTCAGCAAAAGACTGGTAATGCTGTGGTATACCCACTTCTTTCTTCGGTAGGCAATGCAATCATTGACTATCTTAAAAATGGAAGACCTGATACTAATATACAACAGATAATAGTATCAAGTTGGAGAGAGAGAAAAGGGAAAAAAATAGCAGAACCGACTATTCATTCTATTGTCTCTAAGTATATGAAATATGCAAACATCAGTAATTGGGAGCAAAAGAAGCATGGACCTCATTCATTGAGGCATAGTTTAGCATCTAATCTTCTTAAGAAAAACGTATCTATTCCCATAATAAGTACTGTATTGGGTCATCAAAGCACTGAAACTACAAAAGTATATCTTTCAATAAATAATACTATGCTGAAACAATGTGCACTTCCTATACCAAGCCTAAAAACAGATATTTATGAGGTGTAGTTATGGGAAGACCAATATATACAAGTGTTTTTGCTAATGAAATGAATGCATATTTAGAATATAAGGTTTCATCTGGCTTCAAAGAAAAAAATTACTGGCATTATCTACAAAAATTTGATAGATTTTCTATAGAACACACTTTAAAATCTTTGAGTTTTACAAGAGAACTTGCAGAGGAATGGATTAAAAAATGCAAAGATGAATCAACTCTAACACATTACTTTCGCATTAATGCAATAAAGAAGTTTTTAATATATATGAGTAAAAAAGGTCTAGATGTTTTCATCACTAGAGATATTGCATACAAAAAAACTCAATTTCAACCTCATATTTATACTGAAGATGAAATCAAGAGGTATTTTGAAGCAGTTGATACATTCGATTCGAATCGCAACAATAAAGACAAACTACAACATCCAGTGCTTTTCCGTATATTATATTGTTGTGGTACTCGCATTAACGAAACTTTGAATATTCGAAAAAAAGATGTTGACCTTGACGAAGGTATTATAAAGCTTATAGAAACTAAAAATGGTTGCGAACGTTATATTATCCTTGGGGATGATCTTTCTTTACTTATGCGAAAGTTTGCATCAAAAAGTTTCTATCTACTTAATGATAACGACAATATATTCACTTCAAACAACGGCGGTAAACTTAGCGGTAGCACTATACGTGAACATCACCGTTTATTCCTTAAGAAGGCTGGTATTTCTTTCTTAGGTGGCGGTGAAGGTCCAAGAATCCAAGACTTTAGGCATTCTTTTTCTGTGTATTCTTTTAAACAGATGTTAGATGCAGGAATAGATATGTATGTAGCACTTCCAATACTTTCAACTTATCTTGGACATAAAACTATTTTTGCCACTGAGCATTATGTCCGCTTAACAATGAGCATCTTTCCATACATTGAAGAAAAGTTCAAAGATAAGCTAGATAAAGTATTTACACATATGGGGGTGGATTATGAAAACAACTAAGTTCGCCCACTATTTAACTAAGTTTTTCACAGTACACTTACCTAGTACAAACGGTTATACTCCTATGACAATTGATTCATATCGCTACGCTTTCACGATGTTCCTAACTTTTATGGAAGAACAAAAAGTCTCGGCGAATGAGGTGGAAATATCTGATCTAACACATGAGAATGTCTTAAAATATTTAGACTGGTTGCAATCACAACGTGAGAATTCTATATCAACTAGGAACCATAGGCAAGCTGTTATCAATAGTTTTGTCAAATATCTAATGTATGAATTTCCAGATTATTTGTCAGAGTTCCAAGCTATATTGAATATACCGATTAAGAAAGCTCCACAAAAAGAAATCTCTTATCTTAAAACAGATGCTGTAAAGTTTCTGTTTGATCAGGTTGATATTAATTCAAAAAGTGGTATTAGAGATTATGCAATATTAACAATATTATATACAACAGGTATACGAGTTAGTGAACTAATACAAATCAAAAACAAAGATATTTCACTAGGGCAGCCATCAACGCTTTTGGTTCATGGAAAAGGTCAGAAAAGCAGATTTGTACCACTAACTAAACAGGCTGTGAATGTTATCAATAGATACATTGATTCTCATGGACTTACCAATGATAACCATTTGAATGATTGGCTTTTTAAAAATCACTTGAAGGAACAATTTAAGCGACAAGGAATAAACTATATCATTAAAAAATACGTTGATATGGCTAGGTCTAAGAAACCAGAGCTAATTCCTAAAGATTTTAGCCCACATAATATGAGGAATACTGTAGCAATGGAGCTTGTAGATTCTGGTGTTGATTTAATATATATCAGAGATCTCCTTGGACATGTAAGTGTAAAAACCACTGAGGTCTATATAAAAGCTGATACAGCTAGGAAAAGAGAAGCTATTGAAGCAGCTAGTAAAGAGATCGTCCCTAAAGAAGAAGCTCAATGGGAACAAAATAGTAATCTTAAAGACTGGTTAAAAAATTTCAATAAAGGACTTGGCAATAAATAATTGACCAAAGGATAAATTGTCTGAATTAGCCACTGTGGCTACTTTTAAAATTTCCTCAAACCTTGCCACCGTGACTACTTTTTAATAATTCCTCTGATAAAGGTAAAATGGTGATATATTAGCTATTTTATTATTTATATGCTGTTTTTTTGCCTCATACCTAAAAGATTATTATGTTAAGATATTTTATTAGAAATCATTGAGAATCCTTAGTTTTAAGACCTGCTTTAGTCATTTATTAACATAACGAATTTCTTAACGTAAAGATTTTTATGTAAAGATTAACATAAAAATCTGAAAAACGACTATTATTACGCCAATAATCTTTAAGTGTAGGATCTGGTCTTAGAGTATTTTTCATAGCTTTTTAATCCTTTTAAGTTTTTATATTCTATTTTTATTATAATAGTCAGG
>WQUF01000342.1 GCA_009785875.1 Oscillospiraceae bacterium
GAATTGTAGGGGCAGGTGCCCTCACCTGCCCAGATTTTGCGATAATACAAGAATTAACAAACATAGGTCAAACAGTAGAAAAATATTTGTCAAATAAAAATCAAAATAAGATAATATTGTAGGTTGCAGATGTGGTCTGCCGTATGCTATAATAATGCCAATACCATGTATGAGGAGAACGAATTTGAAAATATATCATGGAAGTACAGTAATTGTTAGGGAACCTGACATAGAAATTTTAAACTTCAAAACAGATTTTGGAAAAGGATTTTACACTACTAGTGATTATGAACAGGCTAAAAGATGGGTTGAAATAAAAATTGGAAGATTAAAAGAGTCTAATATTAAACTTGGATATATTAATGTATATGAATATGTGGAAAATGAAAAACTAAAGATATTAAATTTTGGAGAAGCAACAGAAGAATGGTTAGATTTTGTTTTTGCAAATAGATTTAGCAATAAATTATATCATACATATGATATTGTGAAGGGACCAGTAGCAAATGATAATTTATATGGAACATTAAAATTATATGAGCGTAAACTTATAGATAAAGAAAGTACACTAAAGAGATTAAAAGCTTATAAATTAGTGAATCAAATTTCATTCCACACTGAAAAGTCTCTAAAACAATTAAAGTATATAGGTACTGAGGAGGTAAAGTATAATGGCTGAACAAGAAACTGTTCGGAAACTTTTTGTGGTTAATGATACCTGAAATATCAGAAATTTTTTCTAAAAGGGAAAAAACTACATTAAAAAAAAGCAATGAAATTATTTATAAATCAAAATTATATAAAGAATTAGAAAATGAAAAAAATAAAACATGGTATTATTCTAACAAAGCATTAGCAGAATTTTTAATTGAAGAATATGAGACAGGGAAACTTGATATAAGTGAGGTATAATATGGAAGCTAAAATTAATGAATTTATAATATTTTGTTTAGAAGAATATAAAAAATCCCATAAAATTAGTGGAGAAGAAGCATATGATATTTTTGAGAAATATGCAATATTCGATTATTTAGAAACAGTTTATGAAGGGCTGCATACACAAGGAGATCCCTATATTTTAAATGAGATTGAAGAAACAATAAAAGCGAGAAAAGAATAAAGTATATAGCTAAAAGCAGCGGCGCCCAATGGGCGCCATATTATTTCACCACAATATTATAAACCTTATTTTTCACATAAATTTCTTTTACCACATTTTTCCCTTCCAGCAAATCTGCAATCTTTTTATGTACCAGAGTTTTCACAGCATCTTCAGAAGAGTCTAATTCTATTTCTACTACAGCCTTTAATTTGCCGTTTATCTGCACAGGGATTTCTATTATATTGTCTATGGTTTTGGCTTCATCGTATACAGGCCAGGTGGTTTCGGCTATTGTTGTTCCATAGCCCAATCTTTCATACAACTCTTCAGAAATATGTGGTGAAAATGGATACAGCAGTTCAAGGAAAGTTTTATATTCTCCTTTTGTTACTCTTTTCACTTTGTAAAATTCGTTAACCAATGTCATAAGTGCAGCTATGGCAGTGTTGAACTTCATTTCCTCAATGTCATTAGAAACTTTTTTAATGGTTTTATGCATCAAACGCTCCAATTCCGGCGAATAGAACAAGGATTTATGATATTGTCCGGGTACTATTTTGAACGTTATACTCCATATTCCATACTCTATCCAAGAATTTAAAGCATCCTTTTGTGCTTTCCATAGACCATGGTGTTGCCTGGTCAAACGGACCTATGAACATTTCATACAGTCTCAAAGTATCTGCACCAAAATCATTTATTATATCATCAGGATTTACAACATTTCCTTTGGATTTAGACATTTTTTCAGAGTTGTCGCCTAAAATCATGCCATGTGAAGTACGCTTCATATATGGCTCTTTTGTAGGAACAACACCAATATCATATAAAAACTTGTGCCAGAATCTGGAATAAAGAAGATGAAGTGTAGTATGCTCCATGCCTCCGTTGTACCAGTCAACAGGAGTCCAGTATTCTAAAGCTTTTTTACCAGCTAGTTCTTTGTTATTATCAGGGTCAACATATCTTAAAAAATACCATGAAGACCCTGCCCATTGGGGCATTGTATCTGTTTCACGCTTGGCAGGATTTCCGCAATGAGGACATGCAGTGTTAATCCAGTCGGTTTGTTTAGCAAGAGGTGACTCACCGTTTTCTCCGGGCTCAAAGTCTTTAACTTCAGGTAAAACAAGGGGTAATTCTTCCTCTGGAAGTGGCACCCAGCCGCATGTATCGCAATACACCATAGGGATTGGCTCGCCCCAGTATCTCTGCCTTGAAAATACCCAGTCACGTAATTTGTAATTTACTTTTCTATGCCCAATACCTTTTTCTTCTAAATGCTCTATAACCTTTTTAATTGCATCCTTTGGAGTAAGCCCGTTTAAGAATCCGGAATTAATCATATAACCATTATCAATAGATGTATATGGATGTTGTAGGGGCGACCACTGGTCGCCCGCGGGCGTGCAATGCACGCCCCTACAATTTTCTGCAATTACCTGCACTATGGGCAGGTTGAATTTTTTAGCAAAGTCAAAGTCTCTGTCATCATGTGCAGGAACAGCCATAATAGCGCCTGTGCCGTAAGTGGCTAATACATAATCTGAGACCCAGATAGGAATTTGTTTGTTAGTTAATGGGTTTACTGCTTTAATTCCTTTGATTTCCACACCTGTTTTATCTTTGGCAAGTTCTGTTCGTTCAAAATCAGATTTATGAGAAGCCTTTTCTTTATATTTAATTAATTCGTCATGATTAGTTATTTTTTCTTTAAGTTCTTCAATCAAAGGATGCTCAGGTGCTAAAACCATATATGTGGCACCAAACAAAGTATCTGGGCGAGTCGTATATACCATTAACCTTTGTCCGGGTACCATCGGTGACAGGGGAGATTTGCCCTACGTCTTTCACCACATCGAATCGAACCTCTGCGCCTTCGCTTCTGCCTATCCAGTTCTTCTGCTGAATTTTGATTTTCTCCAGATAATCCACATCATCTAAATCATTAATCAGCCTTTCTGCATAATCAGTAATTTTAAGCATCCATTGATTTTTTTCCTTTTGTACAACAGGGCTTCCGCATCTTTCGCATCTGTCATTTACGACTTCTTCATTTGCAAGACCTACCTTACAGCTGGTGCAGAAATTAATCGGCATAGTGGTCTTATATGCCAGACCATGTTTAAACAGCTGGACAAAAATCCATTGTGTCCATTTATAGTAATCAGGGTCGGTTGTATCAACAGTCCTTGACCAGTCAAACGAAAAACCGATTGATTTAAGCTGTCTGGTAAATGTTTCTATATTTTTAGCTGTTATAATTTTAGGATGTACTTTATTTTTTATAGCATAATTTTCTGCAGGAAGACCAAATGCATCAAAGCCAATAGGGTACAAGACATTGAAGCCTTCCATTCTTCTTTTTCTGGCAATAATATCAAGAGCAGTATAACTTCTTGGATGACCAACATGCAGCCCCTGTGCTGAAGGATACGGAAATTCTATTAATCCGTACCACTTTGGCAAAGAGCGGTCATCCTTTGCATTAAATGTTCCTTCTTTCTCCCATTTATCCTGCCATTTTTTTTCGATTTCTTTATAATTATATGCCATATCACAGCCCCCGAGTTCATTTGATTTTTACCAATTATACAATACATTGGTAATAAAATAAAGCATAAACGATAATTTTTTTAATAAGTTGTTACTGTTTGTTACAATTCACATCCGATTTAAAATATACATATATGTAGGGGGTTACTGTTTAATGGTTTTAAAATTAAAAAGGATTAAAAACGAAGAGCAACAAAGCCTTTGTAACACAAATGTAATATAAAAATTTTAATATTTTTTTC
>WQUF01000343.1 GCA_009785875.1 Oscillospiraceae bacterium
AGGATAAAACTGCTATAATAGTTACACATCGATTGGGTTCTGTTAAGCTTGCAGATAGGATCTTAGTCATGTCAAAAGGGAGCTTAATAGAATTTGGGACGCATGATGAACTTATTGCATTGGGTGGTGAGTATTTTAGACTTTATAAGAGTCAGGAACAGTGGTATAAGTAAGAATATAAAACGATCTGTGCATATATATAGCACAGATCTAAGCTTTTTAGTAACAATTTAAATTTTTGATAACATATTTTACTGATCGAGCTGCACCTATTTTGATGATTTTTCCATCATTAATCATTTTGTTCAAAAAAGCAATTGCTGGATATTTTGATATATTAAAAAATTGTTCTACATCTTGTCGTGTAACAAAACCTTTTTGCTTAATAATTTCTATAACTTCGTTTTCTTGGGTTTCAGGAGTTAACTGACTGTTTTTTGATGTTTCTAGTTTTGGAAGTGTAACAACAAAAGAAGCTGGTGCTGGTTGTATAATCGGCTTTATTGAAGCTTTTTTATAGCTTTCCATGATTTTTTGTATGCCTGTGCCATAGCTTTCAATTAATTCAAGTCTGTAAAAAATATTTGCAATCATCATATTGCGGGGTTGTGACACACCATTCATAATATCGACAATGGTAATGCCCTTGACTAATCCACCAATTGATATGAATTCCATTCTATTGTCATAAACGTTAATTATTATACTTCCTGAATAATCATAATCCCTATGAATAATTGCATTTAATAACGCTTCCCTGATAGCTTCTGATGGATAATCAGGATGGTCAATCCTCTTTAATCCATCAAAAGTTGAGTTTTGATTATTGTTTAAACTGATATAATCGTAAGCCTCTTCCATTTGTTTAAGAATTGAACCATAAAATTCTTTCCGTGCTTTGAATTTTTCCTTGCTCGAACCTTCATAAACAGCACATTTAATACTGTGTTCACATTGGTCAGATAGAAGCAGAGCAGTATTGGTATAATATCCGTCTGAATCAAGTAGATGTAGAGTACGCATATTATTGTCAGTAAGCGAAACATTCACATCAGCAAAATAATTTCGAGTATAACTAAAGGTGAGTTCCTGATTTAAGCAGCGGGATTTATCGAAGGTCACTCCATCACTATCTCTAAGCATTTGGCGAATAGACTCATCTGTTGCTGGAACAGAAGATACACCATGACGAATAAACACACCACTTGGCTTAAGCCCTTTATCAGCAAGATGATAGGGACGTTTAGCTCCACGTAAAATCGATACACGTACAATAATCTTACCTTGTTCTGAAACGGCATCAATAGAAGTATAAGCAGTCAAATCAGGTTTAATTCCATCACGAATCATATTTCCTATTTGTACCATAGTATCGTCTGGATCGTCAACTCCAACAATGTTATTGTTATCTTCTATACCAACATAAATCGTCCCTCCATCTGAATTTGCAAAGGCAATAATACCTTTTTTTAAGTCTTGGTTGACTTCTCTTTTAAGCTCAACTTTAAAGCTTTCAATGTATTCAGCTACATCCATTTTAACACCGCCAAATCGTTTAAAATCGTTCTTATCGTTATTATAGCACGATTCTCAGACGATTTCAAGCAGTTTTTTATTCAAATATATTGTTTAATGATTGGGTATTTTTGTCACCATTAAAAATCATTAACATATAATAAAATAAATAAGTATATGTGAGGTTTATGTATGGATATTAATAGAATAGCAAATACAATGGGATTTAACATTGAATCCTATTATGGTGAAGATTTGTTCCCAACTAAAAGAGTTAAAAATGACCCTAAACAAATTCAAATTCAAGAAATTATCGACCCAAATGATCCTACTCCTTTAGAGAAGGAAGAGATGGAAAGAAAAAGACAAGCAAAAATCTTAAAGAGAAGAAGTGAAAATTTTACTTATGGCGTGGATATCTATAAAAACTTTCAATACGTAGATATAGACCTTATAACTCCTTGTCATGATAACTGGAATTACTTTAAAAAGCCTAATACAGAGCAATTAGTCACCTTAATTTCTTCAGTGGAAACTATGGGAATACTATGTCCATTGATATTATATAGCCAAAAAAACCATGATGATTATACTGTAATATGTGGTCAATCTAGATTAACTGCCCTTAAAAACCTCTTTGAAAATACCCATGATGTTCGCTATAAAAAAGCCCCATGCTACGTGTTAGATTATGACGAGATCGATGAGTATTATATCCGTGCAATGATCATAGATTCTAATACTTCTTATAGGTCTATGGATAAAACCATTCTAATGAAAGCTATTATTGAACGCTATACCATTTTAAAGCGCACCAAAACTTATAGATCCGAGATGAATTTAGCTCAAGCTTTGGCAGAAGAATTTTTAATATCAAAAAGTACGGTGTATAATTATCTATGCCTTAAAAAGCTTTGCGAAGAGGCTATGGTGCTGCTTTTAGAGAAAAGGATAAACTTACAAGCTGGAAGGTATTTAGCGAGAGTGAACCACGAAATGCAAGTTGCAATATTAGAGAATTTTGGAATTGAGAATATAAACACGATACACAGGATAAAATTTTTGACTGTCAAAGACAATATAAAGCTTCCGGAACTTTTAAAGATGATTGAAAAAGCTAAAGAATTGGTACCATTTAAGACTACAATTAAAGTTACAGTTACTAGACATTTGGTCGATAAATTTTTTGAATTTGCAGCTGATTTCAATAAATATGCGATAATGAATTACCAAGGTGTGTTTCATACAAATAACTCAAAGAAATACTGCAATATAGCTTACAATGAAGAACAGATCAAATATTATTTAGAAAAGGACATGATAAATAAAAAGAATTTCAACATTGTAAATTCCAGGAGCATTGAAGAATTACACAGACGCTGATTCAATAAAATTGAATAAGAGAGGTTTATAAGTCGATTATTGGTAAAAGACGCCGACCACTCGAAATCCAAGGTTCCTTAGATAAAAATCTATAGGATCAGTTAGTGTACTGTTAAGTAGAAAAAAACTTGAATTAGCAATAGAAATAAGTGGAAATTTAGCGGAATTATTTGAAAAGTTTTTTTAAAAAAATGGAACATCATTGAGTCCAAATATTTAGAAATTGGACCTAATGGAATAAAGATTTATACTTAGAACGATTGTTTACAGCTGAAAAATAATCGATTATAATAAAAATAGATAACTTAAATGAAGATGAGGAATTGAAATGGAATTTATTAGTGAAATTGATTTAGCTCCATGCAAAGTTTGATGAGATAGTATCAGGACTGCAAATAATTTGATCCTGATTGCATGGGGCGGAAAAAACTATCTCAATTGAGCTTTGCTAGATTTTAATTAAATCGATTAAAATTAAAGGAGCAAAGCTATGAAGAAGTTTATAATTTTATGGGTAGGTCAGTCGATATCCTCTTTAGGAAGTGGAATGACTGCATTTGCCCTTATAGTTTGGATATATAGTCAAAAAGGTACTGCCACAAGCGTAACGATGCTTTCGTTTTTCACATATCTTCCATCGATTTTGTTTTGCTTTATTGCTGGAACATTGGCGGATAAGTGGGATAAAAAGAAGACCATGCTTGTGAGCGATTTTATAGCAGCAATTGGAACATCTACAGTGTTTATATTGTATGCTACTGGTAATTTGGAGATTTGGCACCTCTACGTGGTTAATTTTGTAATTGGACTTATGGGTGCGTTCCAGAGTCCTGCGTCTTCTGTGGCTTTTAGCTTAATCGTACCAAAAGATAAATATGTTAAAGCTAGCGGTATGCAAGGTTTTTCTGGCTCTTTAAATAGCATTTTAACTCCAATACTTGCTACTTCGATTTTAGCTTTTGGAGGACTGGAAGTAGTCTTCACTGTGGATTTAAT
>WQUF01000344.1 GCA_009785875.1 Oscillospiraceae bacterium
GATTTTCATGGCTTAATTTAGCAAGCATCCTGGCAGGCTGCAATTTTAACTTTTTTTCATAAACCAATGCCATAGCATCGGGACAGAGCTTTTTAAGGGTGAGATAATTAAAAACCGTGGCATCGCTTATGGATAGATCATTGGAAATTTTCTCAGCGATGTTAAATTCTCCTCTATAGGACTTGGTTTCCTTGAGCATGGTGTGTTTTTCTAAAATTGCCTTAATATAGACCTCTTTAGATATTTTTCTATAATTAATATTGGCATCAATCATTAGGCTTCTCTCAAAGTATTCATCGATATCTTCATCTACAACAAAACAAGGAATTTTTCTAAACCGCTCCTCATTCTTATATTTACAAATATTAGTTAATGCTAAATATCTGGAATTCCCATTTATTATAGTAAAAGTCTCATTATCTCTGGTTTTCACGATTAATGGTGTTATTATCCCAAGGGATTCAATTGAAGAAATCAAGTTCAACAATTCATAGGTTTCAGGTTTATCAAAATAATTCCAACCATTGGCTGTTTTTTGTATTTGCTCGATATCGATATACCTAAAATCCTTAAAAAGATCCACACCATTAGTAAAATCTTCCTCTCTTTTCTTCAATTCCCTTATCGTTTTCTCACGAGTGAATTCTTTCATCTCTTCATCACTAAATCCAATTGGTATTCTCTCCACACGAACGTTATCTGTGTATTTTTTTATAGTGCATTTAGGGATCAGATCATCCCCAATGGATACCGAAACTTTATCACCTAAAAAACTTAAATCTGTTGGCATTTTAAAATCCTTAATAATTACTTATATTACAGTATATGCTTATACTGTAAAAAAAGTCCTGGTTAAACCAAGAAACTTTATTAATAAATGGGGAGCCTTAACTTTTCAAGGAACTCGTTTTATAAAATTTGAATCCAGCAGCGGTGTTTTGGAAAAATAAAGAAAGCTTAACTCCGCTCATTGTCAAGTTTTTTAATAATGGACTTAATCCAAAGATTTAGACTAAGTCCATTTTAATACTTTTATGTTTCATTATTAATTATTAAAGCCCGTTATCTCTAGGATTCTCATCTTTTGGTCTACTGTATCTTAGAGCCTGTTCTTAGTAGAATGGAATATCAAAATCATACAAGCAATAACAACAATAGCTATGATAAAGATTGAAGCAATATTAACTATTTTCCCTACTAAAGTATAATCTACAACCGATTGATTATCTCCAATTAAAACCTCATCAGCAGTTTTTGAGCTAAAATAATATTTCCCAAAATATGAATTCTGATAATTTTTAAAAGATAGAAAGAAACTGCCTTTTTCCAGAGCAAAATTAACTTGTCCGCTTTCAAAATGTCTTAAATCAGAATTTAAATTCAATAATTTAGGAAGATCTTTGTCGGTGAGTTTAAAATACATTTCTCCATTAGCATTGTCAAAGCATACCAATTCATTCCCAGTGGAAACTTTCAAAAATACCAATGTCATATTCTCCACAGTTCCCCAAATTGCTGCTTCGATTATCTTTTCATTTGGCAATAGCAATTTAAATGAACTATCGCTTCCATCTGCATAAATATCTCCAATTGCATTCCTCATTTGCCCTTTAAAAAGATAAACAGCCTGATTTTGATGATACTTGTCTGGGCTATATCCAGTTACAATTATGGTGCCAATTTTATCACCATATATCCTATCTCCCAAAATTCCTTGGCTCTTTACTGTATCTGAATGACCTGAAGAAACTACATAATTCATCCCATTTGCTTCAAGCAATATTAATCTTCCGTCTTTTAAAGTCAATTCATGATATGGTACACCAATATTTTCATTAAATGCATCCCACATATAAGAAACTCCTATGGATATTTCAGGGATGAAACTGCTTAAATCCTGAACTGTGCACTCATTGTTTTCGATTATGATCCTTTTAACCTTTCCATTTTCTTTTCCAATAACACTCAGCTTATCTTCCCATGGCAAAAGACCTTGAAAATACGCATCTACGCTTATAAATTCCAATCCCTTATATAATTCCTTAAGCTCCCCATTTTCATAAGATAATAGGCTCATATTCCGTTTCTGACTGCTGTTTGATAAGCTGCTGTTTAAGCCACTTTTATGAAGGTCAGCAGTCACGAGTAAATAGCTAAATTACTTGGTTTTATGCCAATTACACCTTAATAGCAGTCTAAAACACGATAAGAGCCTATTTTTTTTATTAATTCTAAATTTTATTAATGGTCCATTTTCACATAATGGAACATATACTAATTACGAGGAGAATAAGATAACAAATTTAGTCTAAGCAATAAAAAAAGCTAAAGCAATGTATAATCTAAGCTTTAGCTTTTTTCTATTGATACAACAATTTATTGGTGGTATTTATTTATAATATGCCTATGTCTATAAATATATTACTAAAAATTTGATACACTCAAAAATATATATGATATCAAAAAGTTTACATTGCTCTTAGAAAATTCGACTTTCAATAAAAGCTAAAAATTGAGTTGGTGTCATAATGAAATCTTCTGCTGGATAGTGTTTTATGTTTCCTGTTACTAGAATTGCTCTATTTTCTTTAGCTGTATCATAAAAAATGCGATCACTTTCGTCAGGTAGTGGTATATCGCTAATAAGTGGTTCAACTAATATTCCAATTTCTTGTATTACTTTATATTCTCTTTTCTAACTTCTGCAATTATCTCATCTATCTCATCCATAGTTATATTATCCGTGCCGTTTATAATAGATTGTTCTTGTGCAGCTTTAAATACTTCTTTAAGTTTTTCTCTACTTTCTATTACTTTCTTTAAGTCTTGTTTTTCAATATCTGTAACGATAAATGGCAATTTACGTTCTCGTAAAGTTGCTTTAATAAACATGTTAAAAGCAGTGGTAATATTAATCCCTACATTTTCACAAAAAGTATCAAACTGTTTTTTTGATTCTTCGTCAATACGTACAGTTACATTTACTGCTCCCATAAAAACACTCCTTTTAATATTATATACTTAATTATACATATAATTATGTGCAAAATCAACAAAAGTATTATTTTTATCTATGAAAAATATTTATTATATTCTGCACAAAAGGTAAATAGTAAATCACAGGTATAAAAATTGCAGGAAGAAAGTTTTCGATTTTTATTTTAGTTATCTTTAAAATATTAAGTCCTATAGCGAAAACCAATATTCCCCCCACAATAGAAATTTCTCTCAGCATATCATTAGTTATAAACGGGCTTATAAAACCTGAAAATACAGTGAGAAGTCCTTGATAAAAGAGCACTACAAAGGCAGAGAGTATGACACCAATCCCTAAACTTGCAGAAAATATTATGCTAGACACTCCATCTAAAATAGACTTTGCAAAGAGTATGGAGTGATCATGCTTAATTCCGCTTTGAATGGAGCCTAAAATGGACATAGTTCCAACGCAAAACAACAAGCTTGATGCTATAAAGCTTTGAGAAAATCCCGTTTCTTTTTTTGAAAACTTGCTCTGAACAAAGTCCCCAAATCTCTTAAATTTGGAAGATAAATCCAATAATTCCCCTATAAAACCTCCTATCACAAGGCTTAAAATAAAAAGAATAGGATTTGCTTCTTTATCTAATAGATTCTTAAGGCAGCTGCTTATTCCAATAAATAGCGTAGCAAGGCCAATTCCTGTTGTGATAATATCGATATACCTTTCTTTTAATCTTCCTTTAAGAAATAGTCCAATAAAACTCCCCACTATTACTGCAAAAAAATTAACTATTGTTCCTAACATATTAACCGCCTTCTCACTAAAATATACATGTCTATTATTTATCATATCTAACTTTATCACATTATGATACGCTTTAACATATTATAATATGTTGATTGAGTCATATATTCTATGTTATAATTATCAAAATTTACTCACGAGGTGAAATTATAATGCAAGAAAAATTAAATGAGTTAAAAAATGCTTTAATTGCAAATAAAGATAAGAAATTAAAGATGGTCTTAGGTTTCGATGGCTTTGTAGACGAAATCATCCACGTTGTTGCGAAAAGGCAAGATTTTCATAACTTTAAGCGAGTGAATACCATAAAAGAATTTTCTGAAAGAATCGGTAAAGCTGCTGGACTTGGTACGAATATTGAGTTTGTGACAATGCAAACAAAATTAGGGGGAAATGGACCTATACTTGCAAACGCCTTCATTGAATATGGAGTGGATGTTACATATATTGGATCTATTGGCGATCCAGCTATTCATCCTGTTTTTCTGCCTATATCAAATCGAGCTCATGCTGTTTCTCTCTGTGAACCTGGTCATACTGATGCCATTGAATTTGACGACGGTAAATTGATGCTTGGCAAACACTTTTCTTTAAACGAAGTTAATTGGAACAGAATAAAAGAAAGGTCAAATGGTCTTTCTGGCTTTGTCGATTTGATCAAAGATGTGGATTTATTTGGTATGGAAAACTGGACGATGCTGGGTAATATGTCTGATATCTGGGAAGGCGTAATAGATGATGTATTTCCATTGCTTCCTGACCGCAAAGAAAAACCAATTGCTTTTTTTGATTTAGCAGACCCTGAGAAGAGATCTAAAGAAGACATCCTTCGATCTATGAATTTGATCTCTAAGTTCCAGGAGAAATATAAGGTTATTTTAGGATTAAATGAAAAGGAAGCCTTCGAGATTGCAGAAGTCTTCGATATAAATTTGGACGATTCTTTACCAAGAGAAGAAATGCTTAAACAAATTGTGATACAAAACGGTGAAAAACTAAAAATCGATTGCCTTGTAGTTCATCCCACTAAAGAAGCCATGGTTTATGCTGATGGCGAATATTATTATACTAAAGGTCCTTATTGCCCAAAGCCAGTGCTCACAACAGGTGCAGGTGATAATTTCAATGCAGGTTTTTGCTTTGGTCAGGCTTTAGGATTGGATTACTCATTATCACTGCTCCTTGGAGTTTGTACATCGGGTTTCTATGTTAGGAAAGCAAAGAGCCCTAGCTTGGATGAGATTTTAACTTTTATAACTGAATGGGAAAATGGTGAAATTTAACCTTTTTGGTGTATTTCATATTTAGTTGGCACTCTAAGTTTTATGATCTCATTTTAATGCATTGATTTCATTAGATTTTATCGGTATTATAAAAAAGAAATGTGCCAACTAAATATGATCTTTTTTGAAACACTCACTTCTTTACTGAATAATATGTGCTAATAAACGCACATATTTATTCATTAAAGCAAAGTTTGATATCGATTAGCATGGATTTATCATTGCAGATTTTCTTAAAATCGGAAATCGCACCTTTAGCTTCTTTTAAGCGAAGTTTTCCATCTCCCCTCTTTGGGAAAAACTCATCTTCAACTTTTTTCTTATACTTTATTATATGAATTTTAATTCAAGTATGCATTTAAATTTTAAAATATTCTTTATTTTTTAATTATATTTTGCAACAGTATTTAAATTTTATAACTCTTTAATTATAGATATATAAAAAGGGAGAATATATACTAATACAACCAAAAAAATTTAAAAATTAAATAAATATATTTAAGAAAGAGGGAGAAAAAATGAAAAATCTTACAAAAAAAGTCAGTCTTGTTACTATGGTGTTATTATTGTTTACTGCTTTAAATATGTGTTTTGCTTCTGCAGCTGAAAAAATCTCTTATACAAAATTTACAGGTACCATTATAGATATAAAAGAAGGTCCTTCAAAACTCATATATGTCCAATCAAAAGATGGTCCTAAAAATGAATTCGCTATCAATCCATCCACATATGTGGATAAATTGGCAAAGATTGAAATAGGCTCTACAGTTACATGTTTTTATGATGCAAATGATAACACGCCTTTACCATATTGGAGGGCTGCAATCGCTATTACAGATACTCCTGGTGTTTTCCTCAGCAAATTTGACGATAATCTTTTAAACGCAGAAAAGGATCTTAAAATTACTCCAGATAAAAATACAGAAATCACTTTGAGAAATGGGGATAAATATACTGGAGATATTACAAACAAAACTTTATTAGTGTTTTCTTTGATAGTAGCACAGAGTTATCCAGCTCAAACAACTCCAACAAGGATAGTTGTTATGGATTATATACCAATAACTCCTACAGTTCCACCTGTTACTACACCTCTTCCTATTGTACCTTTACCTGCACCCGTTCCTGCACCTGTAAACAATAATTCATATCAAAGTTTTTCAGGAAAAGTTGTTCAATATCAAGTAAACGCATTAAATAGAGTAGTAGAAATAACTGTACAATCTATTAGCGGAGATAAAAAAACATTTGTAATTAACGGCTCAACTTACTTAGACAGCAATGTAAAGGTCACAAAAGATTCAAATGTAACTTGTTTTTATAAGAATGATAAATCAAATGCTTCAAAGGTCAATGCATTGGCTATTACAAATGCACCTGCAGATACTACTGTATTCTTAGGAAAATTTGATAAAAATTTAGTAGATGAAAATAATGTACTTAAAATATTAAGCACTAGCAAAGCAACTGTAATATCCGCTAATGGTAAAAAATACACTGGAAGCTTACAGAATAAAGTCCTCTTGGTATTTTACACAATATCAACAAAAAGCATTCCGGCTCAAACAAATCCTACAAAAATAGTTGTAATGTAAAGTAAATTCATATTGAAACATTCCATAATAATATAGATAGATAAAAGGGAGAATATAATTATTTAAAAATTAGGGGGAGAAAAAATGAAAAAATTTACAAAAAAAATTAGCTTTATCACTATGATGTTCTTAATGTTTACAGCTTTAACTATCAATTCTGCTTATGCTGCTGATAAAATCTCTTATACAAAATTCTCAGGTACTATTATTGGCGAAACTCAAGGGTCACAAAGAATAATAATTGTTCAATCAGTTGCTGGCACTAAAATGGAATTTAATATCACTACATCCACATATGTCGATAAGTTGGCAAAGATTCAAACAGATTCCACAGTTACTTGTTTTTATGATAAAAATGAGAAAAAAACTTCCACATATTTTACTGCAATCACCATTACAGATAATCCAGGTGTTTTCCTTAGCAAGTTTGACAATAACCTTTTAAATGCAGAAAAAGATCTTAGAATCTCTCCTAATGCAAATACAGAAATCATCACAAAAGATGGAAACATATATACTGGAGATATTACAAACAAAACTTTATTAGTATTTTCTGTAATAGTGCTAGAGACATATCCTGGTCAAACAACTCCATATAAAATAGTCGTTATGGACGATATAAGCACTCCTCCAGCTACAAATAATAATTCATATCAGAGTTTTTCAGGAAAGGTTGTTCAATATCAAATTAACGCATCTAGCAGAGTAGTGACAATAACTGTACAGTCTACTAGTGGAGATAGCAAAACATTTATGATCAATGGTTCAACTTATTTAGATAACAATGTAAAGATCACGAAAAATTCAAATGTAACTTGTTTTTATAAGAATAACAAATCAAATGCTTCAAAGATCAATGCATTGGCTATTACAAATGCACCTGCAGATACTACTGTATTCTTAGGAAAATTTGATAAAAATCTAGTAGATGAAAATAATGTGCTTAAATTATTAAATACAGATAAAGCCAATGTCGTTACGGCTAAGGGTAAAAAATATACTGGAAGCTTAAAGAATAAAGTTCTCTTGGTATTTTACACAATATCAACAAAGAGCATTCCAGCCCAAACTAATCCTACAAAGATCGTTGTAATGTAATAAATTAGATGCATAGTATAGTTTTCTGGTTTTCTATATTATGCATCATTTTTTATTTATTCAGTGAATTCTCTATTAAAATTATAGTAAATTTATATATAATATTATACGAGGAGGGAATAAAATATGAAAAAGATAAAAAACACTTTATTTGATGCCGGTACTCCACTAGCTTGGATAATAATCTTTGGTGGCATTGCATTATTTGCAGTTGTAATTGTTCTTGTTCTGATTTTTATTGCTATTAGTTTGATCAAGCGTGCTCGAAAAACAAACGATCTAAAAGACAATGACCATGGAGGACAAAATAAATGATACTAGAATTATTGTTTTATTATTGTAAGCATAATATATTATATTGCAAACTTCAAAAATACGAGCTAATATAATATAGATTGATCATTTAAAGGGAGCGTTTCATTTGAAAAATAAAAAAATCGTGTGGATTATAGCACTATTAACCATTTTTATATCTGTCGCCAGCTGCTTACAAGGTTCACCAATAGCTAATAAAGGGACTGCACCTCTCACCATCGGTCTAATGCCTGCTGTAGATGCAGCACCTATTTTTGTAGCATTAAAAAATGGCTATTTTGATGAGCTGAATTTAAAGGTAGATGTACAAGTTTATACCAATGCAGTGGACAGGCAAAGTGCGTTGCAAAGCGGAGAAATAGATGGAACAATTTCAGACCTGATATCTTTGATAAACAACGTTTCAAACGGATTTGATATAAAAGCAACTACCACAACTGACTCAAGTTTTCCGGTCATAGTCAGAAATGGTTTTGACGAAGCATCGGCTAAAGCAATCGTTGGTCTCATGGAAGTAAGTGTTGTAAATTATTTGGCAGATGAATACCTTGCTCCAAAGTATACATTGGATAAAATTTATATAAATGATATCCCTGCAAGGATTGAAATGCTTAAGAGTGGTCAGATCGATATGGCAGTTTTACCTGAACCAATGGCATCACAAGCAGAGTTACAAGGCTTGAAGAAAGTGGTTTACGAAAATAAAGACAGCTATTCACTTGCTATGATGGCATTCACAGGTAAAGCTCTAAACGAAAAGTCCGATTCCATTTTATTATTTCACAAAGCCTATAACAAAGCTGTAGATTTTATAAATGGAAATGAATCTTTTACAAGAGATACTTTGATTGAAAAACTAAATATCAATCCGGATACTAAGGATTTGATTGCACTCCCTATCTATAAGCATGCACAAGTTCCTGATGATGCCTTTGTGCAAAAGGTAATAGACTGGACATCAAATACTTTGGGACAAAAAATCGATTTGACTTATGAACAGCTAATCGATACACGCTTTGTTCAATAATAACTCTATGGTGATATTATATGATATGCCTAAAAGATATAACTGTTACATATGGAATTGAAAAAGCTCTCGATAGAGTCACATTGGATTTTATGGAAAATACTCCTTATACAATACTGGGTAAATCCGGATGCGGTAAAACTACTCTTCTTTATGTGATAGCAGCACTAAAGGCACCAATTAGCGGCACGGTGACTTTTGATGGGGAAGCACTTCATCATGTTCGATCAAGTACCAGCATCGTTTTGCAAAGCTATGGTCTTATGCCATGGAAAACAGTATCAGGCAATATAAAATTCATCTTAAAATCAAAAGGAATAGAGAATAGAGAACTCATAGCCACAGATCTATTGCATATTCTTGGTCTATACGATCAGCGAAATAAATATCCCAATGATTTAAGCGGAGGTCAGCGTCAAAGGGCTGCTATAGCATGTGCAATAGCTCCAAAGCCTGATCTTCTTTTGATGGATGAGCCGACTTCTGCGTTAGATTCATTTACAAAAGAGAGCATCCAGAATCTGCTTTTGCAGATCCATGTTAAATATAGTTTGTCCACCATCATCGTAACCCATGACATAGAGGAAGCTGTATTCTTAGGCAAAAAAGTGATTGTGATGAAAAAGGCAGGTATCAAGCGTATTTTTGACAATCCTTTTTTTGCTGCTAATCATGCAAGGGAAGAATTAGGCTTTTATGAATATTGTCTGGAGATAAGGAAGTGTTTGAATGAAGAAATTTGTTAAAAGTTGCTATGCATATATAATAGTACTATTCTTTTGGTATATATTGTATATCAGTGTTAACTCCCCTATCATTCCATCACCAACGAATACTATCGTCAACTTTTTTAAAATTTTCACAGATAAATTATTCATGAATATAATATATAGTACATACCGCATCATAATTTCTCTTGGCATTGCATTAGTATTAGGTACAAGCATTGGCGTGTTATCCGCATCAATTAACAGATTGGATGATTTTATTTCTCCAATCGTATATCTATTGTATCCTGTTCCTAAAATCGCATTCTTGCCTGTACTTATGGTGTTTTTTGGCCTAGGAGATCTACCAAAGATCATATTAATTATCATAATCATTATATTTCAGTTCATATTATCTGTTAGGGATGCTGTGAAAAAAATACCTATAGAATTAGTGATGTTTGAAAAAT
>WQUF01000345.1 GCA_009785875.1 Oscillospiraceae bacterium
ATCTATGTGGTTAGAAAATAAGTTGGAATTACAGCTTAATTGTGCATAATGAATAAACATGCGTCAGCATGTTTATTCATTATGCAACAGCCCCTTATTAAACGTTAAACCTAAAATGTATTATATCTCCATCCTGGACGACATATTCTTTACCTTCTAATCTATAATAACCCTTTTCTTTAGCGATGGATTCAGATTTTACTTCCATGAGTTTATCATAAGGTATTACTTCTGCGCGAATAAATCCTCTTTCAATATCGGAGTGAATTTTACCAGCAGCTTGTTGGGCTTTAGTTCCCTTGGTAATGGTCCATGCTCTAACTTCGTCCTTACCAGATGTCAAAAAGCTTATTAATCCTAATAAATCATAGCTTGCAGTGATGAGTTTATTTAGCCCAGGTTCAGAGAGACCATATTCAGAAAGTATTTCCATCTTTTCATCCATGCTTAATTGAGAGATTTCTTCTTCGATTTTACCACTTATTACAACAACTTGTGATTGTTCCTCCTCAGCATATTCTTTCAATGCCTTTACATAATCATCCTCTTCACCCTCTATCAAAGCTTCTTCAGATATGTTGGCAACATAGATAATAGGTTTTGAAGTTATTAAAGAGTAACTGTCTACAATCTTTTTTTCTTCATCCGTAACCTCTAAATTCCTTATAGGTTTTCCAGATTCAAGGTGAGATTTAATTGTAACCTGCAAATCTCTCTCTGTTTTAGCATTCTTATCCCCAGAGTGAACGAGCTTTAAAGTCCTTTCCATCCTTCTTTCAAGTATTTCAAGATCAGAGAATATGAGTTCAAGATTTAAGTTTTCTACATCTCGAGTAGGATCTACAGAACCCTCCAAATGGATCACGTTATCATCATCAAAGCATCTTACCACGTGAATTATCGCTTGAGCTTCCCTAATACTAGAAAGAAATTTATTTCCAAGACCTTCACCTTTTGATGCTCCTTTCGCAAGCCCTGCAATATCGTAGAACTCTATCTTTGCAAATGTCTTTTTTTTAGGCTTATACATTTTTTCCAGTTCATCCAGCCTCTTATCTGGAACATTAACGACTCCAATATTTGGATTTCTGGTAGAAAAAGGGGAATTAACAATATCAACACCGGCAGAAGTGAGTGCATTAAATATCGTAGTTTTTCCAATATTTGGGAGACCAACAATTCCTAATTTCATTCAAAAAAACAGTCCTTTCTCAAGGTTTATCTGACCAAATTATATATTATTAAGGTAAAACTTTCAAGTTTTAATAATAAATTAAAAAAAGGGGTTTAATAGTATTTTATTAAAAGGATTTTATAATTAAAACTAGAATAATTATAATTGTGGTTTAAAGTGGAGCAAAGTGGTGAATAATTAAAATAACATTTTAAATTGAGGAGGGGAATTTATGTTCATAGGTGAATACGAGCATGTCTGTGACGAAAAAAAAAGAATCATCGTCCCCTCAAAGTTTAGAGAAGGATTAGGAAATAAGTTTGTCATGTCAAAAGGTCTTGATGGTTGTATATATGTTTTTAATGAAGAAGATTTTAAAATTTTAGAAGGAAAATTAAAAATGCTTCCCATGTCAAACAAAGAAGCCAGGGTATATAGCAGGTTTTTCTTCTCTTCAGCCCACGAAGTAGAAATTGACAAACAAGGAAGAGTAGTCATACCACAGCTTTTAATAGATTATTCAAAAATAGAAAAGGATATAGTTTCAATCGGAGTTTCAAATAGGATTGAAATTTGGAGCAAAGAAGCTTGGATAAAGTATAATTCTCAAGAATTTAACATGGATGAAATAGCTGAGAAAATGAGCGATTTAGGAATTTAATTTTTAGGAAGTGAATCAATATTGTATGTACATTGTCCTGTCTTATTAAAAGAATCCATTGATCTCTTAAACATTAAAGAGAATGGAATATACGTCGATGGTACCCTCGGGGGAGGGGGGCATTCAAGAGAGATTTTAAATAGATTAAATGGCACAGGAAAACTCATCGCTTTTGATCAGGATGAAACTGCTATCTTAAATTCTAAGGAACAGTTTTTTGGATCTGGGAACATAATTTTAATACATGATAATTTTTCTAATTTAAAATTTCGCTTGTATGATTTAAACATTGATCAAGTAGATGGGATAATTTTAGATATTGGATTATCTTCCATGCAAATCGATGACCCTAATAGGGGTTTTAGCTATATCCATGATGCTAATCTAGATATGAGAATGGATTTATCTAGGAGTTTCTCTGGCTTTAATGTAGTGAACGAATATTCTAAAGAAGCTCTTGAAAGAATTATTTTTGAATATGGAGAAGACAGATTTGCTAAAAATATCGCAAAAAATATATGTGAATATAGAAAAAGTAAACGGATAGAAACGACATTTGAGCTTGTAGACGTAATAAAAAGATCTATACCACTTAAATATCATAAATTTGGACACCCTGCTAAGAGGACTTTTCAAGCTATAAGGATTGAAGTAAATAATGAATTAAATGCTCTGGAAAAGGTAATCGATGATTCCATACCTCTTTTGTCCATAGGTGGAAGGCTATCAATTATCACTTTTCATTCATTAGAGGATAGAATTGTAAAGACAAAATTTAAAGATTTAGCAAAAGGGTGCATTTGTCCAAAAGACTTCCCAATATGCGTTTGTAATAATAAACCGAAGATAAAAATCTTAACTAACAAGCCCATCCTACCTCAGGATGAGGAGATAAAATTAAATTCTAGGAGTGCTAGTGCTAAACTTAGAGTTTGTGAGAAGTTATGAGTTCTATTTTATTGGTGAGGTGAATAATATTGTTAACAAGAAGGCAGATGCTTAGTAATCTAGCATATAAGGATAATACCGAGAGAAAAAAGGTAAAATTAAAAAAAGTAAAAGATTTAAAAAAGAATCAAGCTCAAATAATGAATTCGATGGTTGCAAAAAAGCGTAAGGACATAATAGGTAAAATAGCATTTTTAGCTTTTAGTTTTGGAATATCCTTTTTTGTTGTATATAGATCTGATAATCTTTTTACTATGCAAAAGACAATAAATGGCATTAATAGTTCAATAAGTGTACTAGATGAGCAAAATAACAGTCTTTATAAGGATGTTTTAATGAAACAGGATATAAAAAGGATTGAAAGCATTGCTATAAATGAATTAGACATGACAGACATTAACAGATCCGATGTAAAAGTAATCAATGATCCAGTTGATTATTTTGATGCGCAACCAGTTAAAAAAGAGGGAATATTAGAGATCATTAAAAATTTCTTTAATAACTTTTAAATTTTTAAATGGAGGCAATATGGAGAAAAGAAGTTATTCTGATAGAATTATTGAAAGGCATAGAGTATTTGTTTTATTGTTTATTTTCTTTATAGTACTTGGCATCATAGTTTATCGGGCTTTTTATTTGACTGTAATTAAGCACGATGAGTATGGGGGTTACGCTAAAAATCAATGGACTTTAAATGTACAGGTAGATGCAAAGAGGGGAAGCATTTTTGATAGAAATGGTATAACACTTGCAGCTTCAGCAAATGCCTATAGGGTTGACTGTGACATTAAAGCACTGAGAGCATATGCTGATAAAAACTATATTCCAATTTCAAAAATTGCAATGGATGTTTCTACTGTTCTTCAATTAGATTTTGATGATGTATATAAAAAGATCAGCAATAAGAATTTTAAGTGGGCAGTGCTAAAGAGAAGGATAGATAAATATGTTGCCGCTAGCGTTAATTCACTTGGATATTATGACATAGTTACTGGAGCAGATACGGAGAGATATTATCCTAATAATAATTTTTTAGCTCAAGTTTTAGGCTTTACAAATGATAATGGAGGTGCTCAAGGAATTGAACTTCAGTACGATA